>NZ_NXLS01000005.1 GCF_003364315.1 Helicobacter ganmani
TGACAGAACCCGAAGCAATAAAGCAACCTTTTAAGAATCCCACTTCTTGCCCCACCCAAATATGGTCGCCTAGATAAATGCTTTTGCTAGGATTAAGGCGTAAATTAGAATCCTTATCATAAATCAAATGAGGGTCAGCCGTCCTAAACCAAATAGAATAAGAAATTAAACTATTGCTACCTACAATAATATTTTTACGCTCTGTTGCTGCAAAGCCCCTCCTTGAAGCGGGGTTAAAGTAATTATTACTCCCTATGAAGCATACACTCTCATGTTGCACATCAATAGAATCCGCAGTCATTGTAGAATCGCCAATAAATACCAAAGCATTCTTACCTCCAAAATTGATATTCGTATTTTTCAAACAACTTTTTGCACTTAAAAACAAAATATTCCCACTTCCGACAAAGTGAATTTTGGAATTTTGCAAAATGCTTTCTAGTGGCTTAAAATGATAGATTATATTATTTTTTGCGTTTATTGTTTTAAACATTTCTATTCCTTATCCGCGCTCAAGGTCTTTTGTAGTTTTCCACCATCTACCGCCTTAAGCTTAAAGGCTTGCACACATTGTCCCTGCGCAATCTCACATACAATCATCTGAAAAATACTCGGGATTCCATTCCCCTCTGGCACATTTAGACGATTGGGCAAACCACTCAAAAATCTCTCAATCGGTTCTTTTGCGTCCATTCCAATCACGCTTTCTCTTGCACCACACATTCCAACATCACTTACGCCAAATGTCCCGCTAAAAATCTCCAAATCATCTGTACCAATATGCGTATGTGTGCCGCAAATCGCGCTAATTTGCCCTTTTAACATCATAAACATTGCGCGTTTCTCACTTGTTGCTTCTGCGTGAAAATCCAAAAGAATATTAAAAATCCCCTCTTGGTGTAACGATTCCACCGCACCTCTAGCGCAAAGGAATGCATTATCACATTGTGGCATACCAAAATGTCCCATTAGATTAAGAATCGCAAAAGATTCATTTCTGATTTTCCCACGATAGATTCCGCTTCCCACCACATCTTGCGGATAGTTATGCGGGCGCAAGACATTAGAATTTTTCAATGCCAAAAGAGGAAAAATATCCTTTTTGTCCCAAATATGATTCCCTCCTGTAAAAACATTGACGCCTACTTCTTGAAGCTCCTGCACACAAGAAATGCTAAGTCCAAATCCGTGGCTTGCATTCTCCCCATTTGCCACAACAAAATCTAGTGCAAATTCCTCTTTTGCTTGAGGCAAATAATGCGCCACTTGTTTCCTGCCAATCTTACCAACAATATCTCCAATCATTCCAAATCGCATTGTGTTCCTTAAGATTCTTTACTTTTATTCTGTAATTGTTTTGACTTTAAACTTTCTAAATGAGTAAAAACTGCTGTTAATAAATCGTCTTCATCTTTGCTTGCGGCTTTAATCATCAATTTCTCACCCTTTAAATCCACAAAAGAAATGTTTTGTTGATAATTCAAAATACTTGAGATTCCACAATTCCGTGCAATAATTTTAATACGAATTAAGTCCAAAAATTGCCTTGTATAGACATCTAATCTCCCAAATCGCTCCTCAATCTCTCCTTCAATTAAAAACACAGCATTTTCGTCTTCACTCTTAGAAAGCCTCCGATAAATCTCCAAACGCAACCGCTCCGATTCTATCAATTCGGGATTTAAAAATGCCGTAACGCTAAGTTTCACATCAATGGGGTTTTGTTTTTGTTGCACATCTCCACTCAAAGTAAAAATCGCCTCCTCAAGCAAACGCAAATATAGAGAATAGCCTATATTTTTGATATGTCCGCTTTGTGCTTCGCCCACTAGATTGCCTCCCCCACGAATCTCCAAATCGTGATAGGCTAATGCCCCTCCACTGCCTAAAAATGAGTTTTTCTCTAATGCCAAAAGACGTTTTTTGGCATCTGCAGTAATGCTTTCAAAATCCTCTACCAAAAGATAACAAAATCCCCCTTTATTACTTCGCCCTACGCGTCCGCGTAATTGATGCAAATCTGCGATTCCAAAACAATCTGCACCATCTACTAAAATCGTATTCGCATTGGGCAGATGAATCCCTGATTCTACAATGCTTGTGCAAAGCAAAAGATGATACGCGCCTTTGGCAAAATCTAGCACAATGTCTTCTGCTTGCGAAGAGGGGATTTGCGAATGCAGAATCGCAAGCTTTAATTGCGGCAAAATACTTAAAAGTTCCTCTTTTTTTTGTGCCATTGTGGCAATATTGTTGTGAATATAAAAGATTTGCCCACCTCTGCGAATCTCACGCAAGATGACTTCTTTTAACAAAATCTCATCATAGGCTTTCACAAAAGTGCGTGTAGCCTGCCTCTCACTTGGGGGAGTTTTTAACTCACTCAAACCTTTAATGCGAGAAAGTGCCATATTAAGCGTTCTTGGAATCGGAGTGGCAGACATAGAAAGCAAATGAATATTTTGGCTTAGTTCTTTAATCTTTTCTTTTTGTTTCACTCCAAATTTATGCTCCTCATCTATGATAATCAAGGCTAGATTCTTAAACTCTACATTAAAAAGCGCATGTGTGCCAACGACTGCATTTAAATCGCCCTTTTTAAGACTAGCCAAAATATTCTTTTTGTCTTTTGCGCTAACATAGCGGTCTAGGCGGGCTAATTTCAACCCAAAAGGCGCAAAACGTTCTTGCAGAGTATTGAAATGTTGATATGTCAATAAAGTTGTTGGGGCAATGATGGCAGACTGATAACCACTCAAAAATGCTGCAAACATCGCATTCATTGCCACTTCTGTTTTGCCAAATCCCACATCTCCGCTTAGCAATCTATCCATTACACGTCCCGAGCTTAAATCCTTAAAAATCTCTGTAATTGCTTGCGTTTGGTCTTCTGTATAATGGAATCCGCTTTGATTTTGGAAAATTAAAATTTCCTCCTTTGCTGTATCAAAAACCACGCCATCAAGCAATTCGCGTTTTGCTGCTAGTGCGATGATTGCATTTGCGATGATAAAAAGTTTTTCTCTGACTTTTTCTTTGAGTTTTGCGAAAGAGCCTTTCCCTAAGCGGTCTAACAATGGAATCCCTCCACTATCTGCCACATAGCGGTCAATTCTTTCTAAATTTTCAACAGGCAAAAGTAGTTTGTCTTCACCTAAATAGCGCAACTCAATGAAATCACGCGTCGCTCCAAAGATATTTGCCTGCACGATTCCATTAAAAATTGCCACCCCATAATCGCAATGCACAACATAATCACCAATATTTAACTCATCTAAAAAGATTTTAGCCTTAAGGTGTTTTTTTTGTTTCTGAGGAGAATTAAGAGATAAAATAAGCTCATCTTTTCCCAAAATATTGACTGAAATATCCAAATTTAACAGAATCTTAAAATGTGTGTCCGCCAATGTAATTCCTGCTTGACGCACTTGAGATTCCGTCTTTGCAATAATAGTAATTTGTTTATTTTTGTGAAACTCCAAAAAGTTTTTTAAAGTATTGAAATGATAATCAAAATCCTGATATTCTTCACTTTTTGGGATTTCTTTGCTCTTTAAGATTCTTTGCACACTTTGTTCATTGTATTCTTGAAATTCTAAAATTTCTTTCGCAAATTCCTTAACATTTGGCAATACAATAAATGGGTAAGTTTGCAAAAAATCTTGCGCAGCGTTAATTTTATCCAAATACCAAAACCCAAAACTAGCTAAACTGCTACTTTTTTCAATATCCAAAAAAGAAGTTTGTTGTTCTAAGATGATATTTTGTAAAATTGTATGAGATTCGGCATTGAGGTTAAAAAATGCGGGTGGAATCGCGAGTGTTTCTAATTCTTCTTTGGAACAAAGTTGGCTTTGAACATCAAATGTGCGAATACTCTCTATCTCATCGCCAAAAAGTATTATGCGACAAGGTTGTGAGCTAAATACATCAATAATCTCTCCTCTAATAGAGACTTCACCACTAAGCTCTACCAAATCCACAAACTCATAGCCTAAGTAAAATAAAGTTTCTTTGAAATCCTTTAAAGAAAGAGTAGAACCGACTTTTAATTCAATGCTTTGGAGGGATTCCGTATTGGGTAACGGATACAATAAAGTAGAAAGAGGGCTAAAGAGAATCTTTGGGCTTTTGCAAGAATAAAACTCTCTTAACACAACAAAGATTTCACTTAACTCTTCTTGGAAACTGCGCAAATCTTCACCAAATTTAGCGCGAAAATCCGGTAACACAAAAGTGTTAATTCCTAAAAATCGTGCGACATCGCTAGCATTTAGCGCACTTTGCCTCTCTTCACTTATGATAATTAAACCATTTTTAAAATGGGAATCAAATTCTTTCTTAAAACCTTTCAGATACGCATAAACACTACTTTGACTCACCGCCATCCTCTGATTTTTTTAGACTAAAGGGAGCCACTTTTGATTTATCTAAACCCATTTTATTGATTTTATCAAACCCATTGGTGCATTCATTGTTTTTATACACAACGCTTTGTCCAACAAATTCACCTGTTTTTTCAATAATCAATTCTTTAGCGGTAATACTACCATCAATTCTGCCTTGTGGTAAAATCTCTACAATATTGCATTCGCAATTTCCCATTAATTTTCCACTCACCACCAAATGTTCGGAATTAATACTACCATTGACGCTACCATTTTTACCAATTGCAACATTTGTTTTAGCGATAATGTTACCTTCTAAAGTCCCATCAACATGTAAATTACACTCACTAATCACATCACCTTTTATTTTTGTTCCTTGTGCGATAATGCTGGTGTTGCCTGAATTTCCACTAATTTGTTTATCATTGTTAGCAAAGATTGCCATTTTATGTTTTTCTCCTTTTCAAAAATTTGCGTATAATCCCGCATCGTCCATTCTATAAATGGGCGCGGATTAAGGTCGCGACTTAAATAGCGAATTTCATAGTGCAAATGCGGTCCGGTGCTTCTACCACTATTCCCAGAATATGCGATGAGTTGCCCGCGTTGCACAAAATCTCCCTTATTCACAACAATTTTGCTCAAATGAGCATAAAATGTTTTGAATCCAAAAGAATGTTCTAATTTTACCATAATTCCATAACCACCATTATAACCATTATTGGTAAAATCTGCCACACCATCTGCGGGCGCATAAATCGGTGTCCCAACGGGAATTCCAAAGTCAATACCATTATGAGGTTGGGTGCGCTGTAAGACAGGATTCACGCGTGCTCCCCATTCAGAAGTGATACGATAACTTCCACGTAGAGGAACACCATTAGGGATTAATTGCATTACAAATGCCTTTTGTGCGCCTGTTATTCTTGCTAAATCCACGCGTTCAATCAAACTTAAATCTTGTGGTGCTTCAATAATCTGGTCACTTAAGCCTACGATTCCTTCTAAATCCTCAATTCTATCAGAAACTTTTACTAATTCTTCTGTTTTTTCATCTACCAAAGCGCGTAATTGCTCATTTTTTTCGTTGATTTTCAAATATTCTTGCTGCATTAAATCACGTTTTATTTCAATCTGTTCCACTTCTTTTAAAAGCAGGCGAATAGAGATAAAACTAAAGAAAAATATCACAACAACAAGCAAGATGATATACAACATAATTTGCTTCATATATTGGTGAATATTATATTGTTTAGAACCATTTACATCGGTAATAGTAACAACAAAGCGATTCTTCACATTTCCCCCTATCTTTTTGTTTTTGAAAAATGTGTCAAAAACTCTGCGACAACACTAAATGAACCGCATACTAAATAATTTTCTTCTGGATTAAGATTCATCATTTTAAAATCTTTAAATTCTATCTTTAATTCTTGTAAAATCTTTTCTAATTGAGCCTTTGCAATCATTCGCATATTGGCAATTTCTAATATCTCTACACGTTTAATTATCGGTGCTAACGCACTCAAAACTGCGCGAGGATTTTTATCAAAGTATGAATTATAAATTAAAACACATTTATTTTGGCTAAAATAATGATTTTTAAATTGCTTTACTAACGCTTGTGCCGCATTGACATTATGTGCAACATCTAAATAAAGATTGGGTGCAAGCCTTTGCAAACGCCCTTGCAAATCCAATGAAGGCAGAATCTTTAAGCACTCTAGCGAAAAATTTGCTAAAACATTTTGTGAAAATTCTTGCTTTTGTTCTAAGATTTCTTTCAAAGCCAATAAGCCATAATAAGCCAAAGTCAAATTTTGCGCTTGATAATAGGGGTAATCTTTCCTTGCAATCCATTGAGAAATCTCATCAGGAATTTCTTTAAGGATTTCTAATTTTGCATTTTTTTCTTTGGCGATTTCTTGTGCAATGCTTATAATTTCCTCTGCATTTTCGCTTTGGAATCCCAAAATTGCTCTTTTGGACATTGCTTTTAATTTGGTGGTTGCGATTTTTTCTAAAGTATCCCCCAAAAACTCTTGATGGTCTAAACCAATGCTCGTAAAAAGCGATAATTCTGCTTGCACACAAGTCGTTGTAGAATCAAATTCACCCCCAAGCCCTGCTTCAAGCACCAAAATATCGCAATTTTTGAAAACCTCCAAAGCCAAGAAAGTTAAAACTTCAAAATAGCTTGCTTTTTCTAATTGCAATTCTGCGGTGGAATCCAATGCCAAAAATGCTTCATTCAAAACCTCTCTTGAAAGATTTGCCCCATTTTTCCAAAATCTCTCCTCAAGAGACAACAAATGCGGGGAACTAAAATGCCCGACATTAAATCCAATTTTATGCAATATTAAACTCAAAAACCTTCCTGTGCTCCCCTTGCCATTTGTGCCAATTACTTGAATAATTGTTTGTGTAGGCAAAGACACAATGTTTAATTGTTGTAAAATTTTGGGAGCACGTGCGGGGTCAAAAGGAGCATATTCTAATCCCTTTTCATCTAAAAATCTTTCTAATTGCGTCTCATTGTGTGCGTTAAGATTCATAATTAATAATTCCTTTTGAGTCTTTGTGTTTGCTAAATTCCTCCAAACTTACTTTTAACATATTTTCTAAACTTTCAGATTCTACCCTATGCGAGACTTGTGCGCTTAGAGAAATATTAATGCGCGTTTGCTGAAACATAAAAATACTTTGGCTCACTATGGAATCTAAATTGCGGATAAATTCTATTGCCTCCTCTTTGGAACGTTCTAGCAAACAAGCCAAAAACTCTTCCTCACCATAATATGCTATCAAATCACTTTCATTGCTGTATCGTTTGAGTAATCTCCCCAAAGTTGCCATAACGCGTTTGGCGGCTTCTAATCCGAAATGTTCCTTAACCTTTTCATAAGCTGCAATCCCAAAAACAATCACAGAATAATTTTTTTGATTGTTTTGAAATTGCGATTCCGCAAAATCCAATACTTCTTGCATTCCCTCTTTGCTTACAAGTGTTGTCATTGAATCAATCGGCAAAGAATAAATGTCATTATATTTCAAAGGAACGGATTTGTGCTTTGGCTGATGTGTAGAAGTTGTGGTTTGATGATGTTTTGGTGATTTTTTTGCAACTTGATTTTGCTCTAACTTGGAAAATTGTTCTTTCAAAATTTTTTCTAATTTATGCAAGAGCTTTATCTTGGTTTCTTTATTTGTATTCTTTTTCAAACATTTGCGCGCTTCCTCTTGCCAATGACAAAACGAAGAATTTTGAATCTTAAACCCACTCAAAACTTCTAAACCTTTAGCCAAATCTATGAAATCCAATTCTACGATTCCTTTCATCTGTTCCGCCCAACGCTCACGCCATATTTGCATAGATTGTGCATTGAGTTTATCAATTTCCAATAATTGTCCTTTGGCAAGCATACTAATTTCCTTATGTGGATGCGTCGTGAGCAAACGCAAAAGCAACTTTAGAATCTCTAATTGAGTATAAAAATTTCTCTTATAAAAAAACAGATGATGGATAGATTGCACCAAAGAAGTAATTAATTCATTTTTATTTTTAAATTTCCGATTAAATAAACTCTCTCTTACTTCCTTATCTAACATTTCAAGGATTTTTTCTGTGCTAAAGTCTATTTCTCCTACATTGCTGCCTAATTTTTTTGCTTGAGCATAAAAGGCTTCTGCATAAAATTCTGGTGTAGGCTCTTTGCCCTCTTTCAACAATGCTTTCAATGCTTCTCTAGCAATTATTTGAGCATTTTGCATTATTGCACTTCAATTCCCACTTGAGAAACAAAACCATCAATTGCTTGCAAGAGTGCTTGATTGATTGCCTCAAGACGAATAGAATCTGTAATCACGGAAGTATCGTTCAGTGAAAAATTGTAATAACCCTTTTTTGAAAATTGACGCGTTGCTTGTGTTAAGGTATTGGTATATTTAAATTCCACCGTTACTTCGCAGCGATAAAAAGTAGAAAATCCCGTGCGATTTTCCGCAAGAGAACTAAACGCCACTCTTTGCAGCTGCACCTCAATGATAGCGGTAGAATCCTCCTTATTGGATACATTTGCGTGCAAACGTTCAAAAATTGCCTTTGAGATTTCATCTTTTAAGGCTACACTATTTTGTGGGTCGCGCGCATTGATTTTAACTTCTACATAAACTTTATCTCCCACTGCCTTTTGAGCCTTATGTGCAATGGGCTGATAACCGCACGCACTAAATAGTAGCAAAAATCCGATAGAAAAAGTAATTTTAAAGATTCCAAACATTATTGGACCACAAAATTTACTAATTTTTTAGGCACAACAATTTCTTTAAGAATTGTTTTGCCTTCTATCCACTTCGCAACTTCTGCTTTAGCAAGATTCAAAATCTCTCCATTACTACTTGTTAAATCCACTTTGATTTCTCCGCGTCTTTTCCCATTAATCGTGATTGCCATTACGATAGAATCCTCTTTTAAAGCTTCCTTATCTATTGGAATTTCTGTAAAATTTTGCAAGCAAAAGTATTCTTGACTTAATTCCCAACAAATATGAGGAATAATCGGCTCTAAAATATTTAAAAGAATAAAATATCCCTCACTCCAAATTTCTGCATTATCTTGTTCGTTTAAGGCATTTAAAGCCTCCATACACGCAGCAATTAGGGTATTAAAAGCATAACCATTGGCGTGACAGAAAGTTTCTTGATATTTTTTCAACGCTTCATAAACCTTTTTGCGCGCATATTTTTCTTTTTCATTTAAATTTTGCGATTGGATTTTGGGCAAATTTTGTATTTTTTGTATCTTTTCCACCTTAGCACAAAGTCGTTTAATGAAGCGATATGAACCTTCCAAGGCAAAATCATTCCATTCTAATTCGCGCACTGGAGGTGCTGCAAAAAGAATAAATAATCGTGCAGTATCTGCACCATATTGCGCAATAATTTCCTCTGGATCTACCACATTTCCTTTAGACTTGCTCATTTTTGCGCCTTCTTTGGTTACCATACCTTGCGTCAAAAGATGAGAAAAAGGCTCACTAGAATCCGTATAGCCCAAAGAGCGTAGGACTTTTGTAAAAAATCGTGAATAAAGTAAGTGCAAAATTGCGTGCTCAATTCCACCAATATATTCATCTACATCCATCCAATAACTCTCATCTGCGCGACTAAAGGCTTCTTCTTGACGCAATTGTGTCGGTGTCGTATAACGCAAAAAATACCAACTAGATTCTACAAAAGTGTCTAATGTGTCTGTCTCTCTCACAGCATTTTTGCCACATTGCGGACAAGCACAATGCTTCCAATAAGGGTGCTTATCTAGCGGATTTCCCTCTCCGTCAATCATAACATCTTCAGGTAATGTAACAGGCAAATTTGTCTCTGCTACGATTCCACAATCTTTACAATGCACTAATGGAATCGGAGTGCCCCAATATCTCTGTCTTGAAACACCCCAATCCCGCAATTTAAAATTCACAACAGCTTTACCTAATTGATTTTTCTCAAAATATTCAATAATTTTGATTTTTGCCTCTTCATTATCCAATCCATTAAATTCTTGCGAATGAATTAAGATTCCATTTCCGTCATAAAAGTTCTCTTTTGCTAGCTTTGCCTTAGAATCTTTTGCAATAATGACAGGGAGAATCGGTAAGTGGTATTTTTTGGCAAAATCATAATCCCTTTCATCGTGTGCAGGCACACTCATAACCGCACCGCTTCCATAGCTGATGAGGACAAAATTTGCGACCCATAGCGGAATTTTTGCGTGTGTTAGCGGGTGGATTACGGAAATACCAAGTGGCACCCCCTCTTTGTCTTGTTGTGCGCGCTCTTTTTCGCTTGTATTTTGAATCGCAAGGATTTGCTCTGTTTGTTTTTGTGTGATTCCATAAGATTCTGCATTTTCTAAAACCGCTTTTACAAGAGGGTGTTCTGGAGCCAAAGCGCAATAACTTACACCAAAAATTGTATCTGGACGCGTAGTGAAAACTTCTATATTCTCTATCGCACCTTTTGAATATTCTATTTTGTTTTCTAATTTAAAAGTGAATTTCAATCCCTCTGACCTGCCAATCCAATTTCTTTGCATTGTCAGCACTTGATTAGGCCATTTACCTTCTAATGTTTCTAAATCGTCCAATAATTCTTGTGCATAATCCGTAATTTTAATGTAATACTGATACATTTCCTTTTGCACCACAGGAGTATCACAGCGCCAACATTTCCCCTCAATCACTTGCTCGTTTGCAAGCACGGTTTGGTCTTTTGGACACCAATTCAAAAAACCTTTCTTGCGATAAATCAAGCCTTTTTCCCACATTGCAATAAATAAAGATTGTTCCCATTTAGAATAAATAGAATCACAAGTGGCAAATTCGCGTGTTTTAGAGAATGAGAATCCCAAACTATAAAGCTGACGTTTCATATTTTCAATATTAGAATAAGTCCAAACTTTTGGGTGAGTTTTATGTTTTATTGCAGCATTTTCTGCGGGCATTCCAAAGGCGTCCCAACCAATCGGGTGCAAGACATTGAATCCCTCCTTGCGAAATTTTCTAGCAATTGCATCACTAATACAATAATTGCGCACATGCCCCATATGAATATTACCGCTAGGGTAAGGAAACATACTTAAAATATATTTTTTGGGTAATGTTTTATCGGGTTTTGGTTCATATGCTTGATTCTCTTCCCAAAAATCTTGCCATTTCTTTTCAATTGCTTTTGCATTATACTCCACATTTACTCCTAATTGTAGTCATTATAGCTTTTAACGCTTTCAATTGCTACAAATACGATAGAAACGATATTTGCCACCACTGCTCCTAATGCCAAAGCCACTGCGACATTTGTATTATCAAATACCTGCATATAGATAAAAGAGGGAATTAAATGTAAATCCGCTACAAGCGAGGCTGCCATTAATTCTGCAGACATATAACTTCTTACACCAACTTTTAAAATCGTGGATAAAAGATTGACGCCACCGGCAATAAATAGCATTACAAGGCTTTGGTCATACAAAAATCCGACTGTAGAAGTTAAACTCATTAAAATAAAAAATATAAAGAGAACCTTACCCCAATCCATTATATCCTTCCTTTCTCATACATTTCGCGTAATTTCTTTTTCTCCAATGCTCTACGCTCGGCATCAGCAACTTTTTGATGATATTTTTTTAAATCAAACTTAAATAAAATCACTAATTTACTTGCAACAAAAATAGAACTATAACTTCCCACAATAGAACCTACCAACATCGGCAGACTAAAGCCTTTGATGATTTCTCCTCCAAAAAGATAAAGTGTAAAGACAGAAAAAAACATTGTCAAAGAAGTGAGTATTGTGCGTGAAAGCGTTGCAGAAAGTGCCTCATTGATAACCTTTTCTAAACCATCATTTACACGCAAGCCAATCGTTTCTCGGATTCTATCAAAAATAATAATCGTATCATTGATAGAATAACCAATCAAAGTCAAAAGTGCAGCAATCACTTCTAGGTTTAAGTCAATATCAAACAAAATCACAGCACCCGCAGAAATCACGACATCATGCACAAGTGCCAAAACCGCCGCTAGTGCAAATCTCCACTCATAACGATAAGAAACATACAGCATAATACTCACAAGTGCCAATACAAGGGCTAAAGTGCCTTTTTCTTGCAATTCGCTCCCCACTTTTGGACCGACAATATCTACACGTCTAATATTCAATGTACCAGTATCTTTCAAGACTTCTGCGACTTCCTCACCAATGTTTTGATTTACGCTTGAAGTCGCGGTAGGTAGCTTGATTAAAATCTCTTCAGGAGAACCAAACTCACTGACTTGCGCACCTTTATAGGAATCTACCAAATCCAACTTCGCCCGAATCTCTGCCAAAGGCGCAGGTGATTCGTATTGTAGTTGAATCAATGTCCCACCAGCAAAATCCACACCCAATGTGAAGCCCGGTTTCATAAACAAAACCAAGGACACAACAAACAAAATCAAAGAAAGCACGATTCCATAGCTTGACATCTTGACAAAATCATAAATTTTTTTGTGTTTGAAAAAATCCATTTTTTTCCTTAACTTGCTCTCTCTTTATAACCAAACCACAAGGCATAGTTTCCAGATTTCATAATATAATTCTGCAAAGCTCTAAAAACTCCGTGTGTGCCAACAATAGCAGTGATAATAGAAGCCAAGATTCCAATACTCATTGTGATTGCAAAGCCTTTAATTGCACCCGTTCCGCACATATAAAGTAAAATTGCAGCAATCAAAGAAGTAAGATTGGAATCAAAAATTGCCCTTGAAGCATTTGCGTAGCCATTTTCCATTGACTTGATAAAATTCTCTTTGGCGCGGAATCCCTCACGGATTCTTTCATTAATAATCACATTTGCATCTACTGCCATACCAACAGTTAGAATAATTCCCGCCATTCCGGGAAGCGTTAAAGTCGCACCAAAAAGTGCCATAACCGCAACCACTAGCAAGATATTTATCACCATTGCAAGATTTGCAATCATTCCTGCGATTCCATAATAAAATACCATAAAGCCCATAACAAGCACCGCACCTGTGATAAGTGCCACTAAAGAAGCTTGAATACTATCCGCTCCTAAAGAGGGACCCACACTACGTTTTTCTAGCAAAGTAATAGGAGCGGGTAATGCGCCACTTCTTAGCGCAATTGCTATATCACTTGCTTCTTGCACGCTAAATCCACCACTAATCTGTCCGCTTCCTCCTCCAATTCTCTCGCGAATCACAGGGGCGGAATAGACTTTGCCATCTAGCACGACTGCCATACGATTGCCAACATTTTTACCCGAGAAATCACCAAAAATCTTTCCACCTTGTGTATTTAAGGTAAAATTAATAATTGGTTGTCCATTCTGGTCATACGCCGCTCTTGCGTCTGTTAGCATTTCTCCATCTAAAACAGGAATTGCTTTGAGCAAAATCTTTTGCTCGGGATTATTAATGAAAGGCAAAATCACATCACCCAAAGATTCTGCCTCTAGTTCTGTCATACTAGAAACTCTTGCGTTGCGTGCTTCATCTACCGCCATCATTTGCAAATGCCCACCTTTTGAGATAAGTTCTAAAGCGCGTTGTTCCTCTTCTTGTGTTTTAATACCCGGCAACTGCACCAAAATCGCGTCATCGCCTTGCTTGGTTACGCTTGGCTCGGATAATCCAAATTGGTCTAAACGATTCCGAATATTGCTAATTGCCTGCTCAATCGCAAAATTCTCTATATTTACAATTTCATCTTCCGTAAGAGAAAGTGTATAGTTTAGATTTTGCTCCTCTATTTTTAAACCCGAAATTTCTTTTAAATATCCATCTATCTTGGATTTTTCGTTAGAATCCAATAACTCAAATTGGACACTATTATTTTGCGCACTTAGATTATCTAATAAAATCTGCTCCTCTAATGTATAGTAATTAATCTGTGAGGCGATAGAAGAATAACGCGTTTTTATAGCTTCTTGCGTTTTGACTCCCAAAAGTAAATTCAATCCCCCTTGTAAATCAAGCCCTAAAACGATTTTTGGTCCTTGTGTTTGAAAAAAGGAAGGAATAGAAAGTGCAATTCCAAAAAGAATTGCGAAAATAAAAAAAAATAGCTTGGAATTAAAAGGCTTTTTCATCATTCAACTATTGCTCAAACTTTTTAGCAACATAATCTTTAGCTAGTTTCACAATCGTATCATCATTTAAACGAACCATAAAGAATTCTTCTTCACGTTTCACAATCTCAACGATAAACCCACCGCTTGTTATAATCTTGTCTCCCTTATCCAATGCCGCAACCATTTCTCTATGCTTTTTTGCTTGTGTTTGCTGCGGACGAATGATTAAAAGATAAAAAATTGCAATCAAAACAATAAGTGGTAATAATTGCGCTAGTGTATTTCCAATATTTTCCATATAAAATCCTCATTAATGAAAATAAAAGCGGATTTTAGCAGAGCTTTACTAATTAAATCTTTAAGCTAAATTTTGGATTAAAAAATCCTTAGCTCTTTGCAAAAAAATTTCTGCAAATTCTTTTTCTCTCGTCTGCCAACTTGTAGGCACAATGACATCCTCATAGATTCCACCCCAACCGCCCCCTTGCCATCTATTTTGCGCACTTTCTCTAATGAGTTCTAAGGTTGGAATCTTAAGATTATCCGCAATATGCACATTGCCTGTATTTGAGCTTAAAAGACAATCTAATCTACTGATAAACTCTACTAAATTAAGTAAATCTTGGTTATTTTTAAAAATCTTGAGATTTTCTTGCTCCATTTTGGGAAATTGGACGCCACTTTTTGGATAATCCATAAAAATAAAAAGGAATTGTGGAAACTCTTTGGCTAGATTTTCTGCAATCCTAAACCAAGTGGAAAAGGAAAAATTTTTGCCAGCATTTTTTAGGGTAACACAAAAAGGATTGACTCCGATAATTTTCGCATATTTGCAAGCCTCAAGTTTTTCTAATATACTATCTACGAAAATAATGTTTTCTTCCTCTCTTTTTAATAAAGCTTTAGAATAATCAATCTTTGGAATCTCTTTATCAAAATGTTTTTTATTGATTGCACGCACGAGATTCAAACTCCCCTCCATAAATGCACGATTCTGCCTCCAATAAGGATTAATGACTTGCTCTACTTGAGGGATAAACAACATTCTTTTATGGAGCAAAAGATTCTTAGAAAAAGTAGTTAAAATTCGTTTGGTTGGAATCCTTTTAACTTCCCAAATTGCCTTTAAATTATCGTGTTGCAACAGAAGCAACACTACATCAAACTTCCTTGTTTTATCTTGCAAAACCTCATCAAAAGATACAATTTCATCAATCCATTCCATATTTCTAAACAAATTTTTACTTGTATTAAATTTTACAATTAGGCTTAAAGTCGCTTTTGGATAGAGAAACTTTGCCGCATAGAGACTTTTTAAAATTACCATTGCATCACCTATCCTAGCACAAAGTAGATAAAAAGCTATTTTAAGCGGAAAATCCCCCCCCCCCCCGCAGATAAAGTTATTCCAAAATCTCATTAAAACTCCTTGTGATTTTTGACAAAAAGAATCAAATCCCTTGCCTTTTGCAAAAAAGATTCTAAATATTTTTGCTCTTCCTCGCGCCAATGAAGCGGCATCGTAAGGGAAGAAAAATAACCTCCATAAAACCCCCCACTCCACTGCCTTGCAAGCCTTTGCACCATAACTTCCAAAGTCGGAATCTTAGCATTATCCGCTAGATGAATATGCCCACTATCCACACCCAAGATTCCATCGCAAGATTGCACAAAAGCAATCAAATCCTCCAAACCCTGTTCATTATAAAACACCTTGAGATTCTCTTGCGTAAAGGGTGCAAAATGATATTGTGTCCCACGATAATTTACAAAAACAAACAGAATTTCCGAAAATTCCTTACTTAAAGCCTGCGCTAGAATAATCCATTCTTTAATATTAAAATTAACTTTTCCTGTTAAACTTCTAGCAAAAGGAAAAATTCCAATTACTTGTTTATATCGTGTTCCCTTACCCAAAGCCCATAATAAAACTTTAATTCTCTGGGAGGAAGCCTCCAAAAGCGGTAATTTAGCTAATGAAAAATCCAAAGATTTTATTGTTTTGCCAAAAGTTTTGGGATTAATTTGCCGCACAAGGTTGAGATTTCTTTGAATCTCATTGTGTGTTTGTAGCCAATAAGGATTGACACAAACTTGAAACTTTCTTAAATACTTTAAATATAAAAAGGGCATATGAAGTAAAAGAGATTGACTTAATGTAACGATTTTGCGCTTTGCTTGAATAGACTCCGCTATTTCTAACACTTTAAGATTATGATGTTCAATCACCAAAAGAATATCAAACTTCTTTTCCGAATCATTCTTAATCTTTGCAACCTCTAAAACCTCATCAATATAAGGGAGTTTTTTTGACGACAAAAGACATTTTTGATTTTTAACAAATAAAGTTAAATAACTTTCAAAATAGAGAGATTTAAGCGCGTAGAGACAAGGAATACACACTATTTCATCGCCAATTCCTCCACGCATTATATTGCCCAAAACTGCGATTTTGAAATGACTTTGTTGATTGAACATAGAATCTTGTGCGAAAGACGAGCAAAAAGCCCATCTTGATGAGATTAGTGGTGCGAGAGTTTGCCACGAATGATAAAAAAGATACTTCCTAAAATACCTGCTGTCAAAGAAGCAACAAGAATCGTGATTTTAGCAACATCTGTTGCAACAAGACCGTGTGCGCTATTGACATCAAATGCAAGATTAGTAACAAAAATAGACATCGTAAATCCAATCCCTCCTAAAGCTCCCGCTCCAAAAATATCCATCCACGAAGCACCATTAGGACGCGCTGCGATTCCAAGCTTCTCTGCAACAAAAGTAAAGGTAAAGATTCCGATTGGTTTCCCAACCACAAGCCCTAAAAGAATTCCCAAAAAGACATGGTCAATGCTAAAATCAATATTGGAACCAATCGCAACTCCAGCATTTGCAAACGCAAAAATTGGCATAATGAGATAATTGCTATAAGGTGCAAGTGCGTGTTCTAAACGCAAGAGCGGATTTTGCACCGCATTTTTTTCTTTGCTTAAATGGTGTAAAGCTTCCACTTGTTCATTTTGAAGTAAGATTCCATCTTTTTTCGTTTCTGCCTCTTGAAAATGACTCACGATTGTTTTAAGTTTGTCCATAAAGGAAAGTGTGTCAATCTTAGGCGCAACAGGAATCGTAAAAGCAAGCATAACCGCTGCAATTGTCGCATGCACACCACAATTATGCACGGCAATCCACAAAAAGACTCCCAAAAGCATATAAGGAGTTAGAGCCTTAACGCCCATTTTGCCAAGTATCACAAGCACAACAATAATCCCCGCCGCAACTGCCAACCATTCAAGAGAAACTCCAGTAGAATAGAATAATGCAATAACGATAATTGCACCCAAATCGTCCGCAACTGCCAAGGAAACCAAAAAGACTTTAACAGAGATAGAAACGCGTTTCCCAAGTATTGCCAATACCCCCAATGCAAACGCAATGTCTGTCGCCATTGGAATTCCAAACCCTGTTACAGAATCTGTGCCTACATTTAAAGCATAATAAATAATTCCCGGTCCAATCATTCCACCAAGTGCGGCAATAATCGGTAATGCAGCACGTTTAAATCCCGCAAGTTCTCCAAAAAGCACTTCGCGTTTAATTTCTAATCCTACAACCAAAAAGAAAAATGCCATTAAAACATCGTTAATCCAATGTTCTAAGCTCATTCCAATGAAATGTCCATTTACACTAAAACCAAATTTAGTTTTCCAAAGCTGCGCATACGCTTCACCCAAAGGCGAGTTTGCGACAATCATCGCCAAAATTGCACAACATAGCAATAAAACACCCGCAAAAGATTCGCTTTGTGTGATTTTTTTAAAAATCGCTAAAAAACCTTTTTTATTTTCCGCTTCCATAACTCCTCCTTAAACTTCAACTAATCTTCCTTCACCTTGCGTGTAAAAAATATATCCATAAGCTGTTTTATGCAATATTGCACTTACAGATTCCATATATTCACGCACTTGCACCCTATGTGATTCCTTAGGTGAACCGCTCTTATAATCTACGATAAACGCTTGCTCATCTCCTATAATCAAAAGGTCTAAACGTTTTTGCTTACCATCAAACAAAAAAGGAATTTCACATTTTACCTTTCCTTTAGCCAAAATTTCAATTAATTTTTGATTTTTTAATACAAAATTACATTGTGTGATGATTTTTTGTAATTCTTCGCGCTCTAAATAAAATCCTACTTTATTATCCAAAAGCTCCAAAATCAACGAATCCCTAAGGGCATTTTTAAGCTTTTGTTCCATCACAAAATGCAGTGCAATTCCATAATAAATTGCTTTAAGACTTCCGCAAATCTCTTCATTTTCTCCTCTTTCCTCTTCCTCCTCTTTTAGATACATTTCCTTTTGTCGTCCGAGATTTTCCAAACTTAGTTGCGAGGAAGAAATACAACAAAAAGTCTTTTGGGGTTCTAGATTTACAGCGATTTTTCCTCTTTGGATTTGCATTTGTATTGCGCTTTTTAAATCCCCTCTTGCTTGTGCATTGAGTTGCAGAATCTCAAAAGCACTTTTATTGTCAAGACAAAAAATGTTCATTGTATCTTTTGCGCGCGTTAAGGCAACATAGAGCTGATTTTTCAAATCCTTGGTTTCCAATTCTTCTTCTTTACACAACGCATTTTGATACATAGAATCCAAGCTACTTCTAATTTTGCTCTTGTTTTGATTAGCATATTGAAAAATCCTTTGAATCTCTACACCATTTTCTTTAAACTCAAAAAACACATTTCCGTGCTGATTGTTGCTTGCATTGGATTTATCCACCACAAACACATTTTCAAACTCCAATCCTTTGGATTTATGAATTGTCATAATCCGAATCCCCACAAAATCACTTGAAATAATCTCTAACGCAAACCTCTCTACTTGCTCCAATAATTCCCCTATATCATAAAATTGCAAACAAGATTCTAAAAATTTCTTGGCACTTAAACTTGCGATATGATAAGACTCCATAATTTTCAACAATACCCTTGCAGGTTCTTTAACTTTTGCAAGAGATTCTACAACAACCTCTAAGCTTTTATTCTGCGATTCTGTAATCTCTATTCCCAAAAGCATAAAAAACTCTTGCCTAAATTGAATCTTTTTAGTTTGTATGTATTTTAAAACCTCTATTAGCGCACGCACTTCATTGTGATGAATTAATTTTGCACTCGTGTCAATGACAACCTTTACCCCCTTGTCTTGCAGAAATTGTGCAAGTTCCACTACGGATTTGTTATCAAAAACCAAAATCGCTATTTCTTCCTCTTTTGCCCCTAGCTTTCTTAAATCCTCTAATCTCTGAAAAACCTCAAAATAAAGATTCTCTTTTGTGCAAGCTTGCACTTTTACGCTACCTTCTACATTTATCTTCGCAATTTGGGGGATAAAATCCTGAATCGTATTGGTAAAAACATCATTAACAAAATCCACAATATGTCTAGCACTGCGGTAATTTGTATCTAAGTTTTGGGATTCCATTCCATTGCTTGCAATTTTAAATAATTCCGGATTCCCTCCACGAAAACGATAAATGGATTGCTTTGTATCCCCTACATAAAAAAAGCTCCGCTCAAAGTTTTTTTGTCCCTTGCCGCTTTTGATTTCCTCAATCAATGGCTTTAGAATCTCATATTGCAAAATGCTTGTGTCTTGAAACTCATCTATTAAAATATGGCTCAATGTGCTATCAAGTCTAAAATACAAAAAATCTTTATGAATAAATTTTGCGGCTAATAATTGATAAACTTTTGAGGCAACTGCATTGAAGCTTAAACGATTATTCTGCCGATAATAATGTTCTTTTGCTTTTAAAAAGCATTGAAAAATCCGATAAAGCTGCTCCAAATATTCTGCTTCTTCTTGCAATAAACCTTGATAAATAGATTCTTTTAAGAGTGCAAAATCTGCTTCATTAAAGGGAGTTTTAGAAAATTTATCTCTTTTGTAGTCTTGTAAATTTTGCTTTGTTAGCCAAGTTTGACCCTTTTGTAATAAGCTTTCAAAATTGCTAAACTGCAAACTATCTGCTAATTCTCCAAAAGTCTCAACATAAGTTTTTTGAATGCGCCTAGCATATTCCATTGCTTTTTCTTTGGGGTTTTCTCTTTGTGATTCTATAAATTTTTGTATAAAAAGGCTTTGTTGGAGCATTTCCTTAAAAGAATCCAAAAACACGCACAAAGTGAGAATATGGTTCAGAGTTTGTTTTTTGCGGTAACAAATCTCTAAAATCTGCTCAAAATCAGTTTTTTCCAAAAGCGATAAAAAAATTTCCGTAATTGCTTCTAAATCATCTTCTTGCAACTCAAAATCATATTCTACCCCCACATACCAACAAAAATTTTTTAAGATTCTTTGGAAAAAGGCGTCAATCGTCGTAATCTTTAAGTCTTCTCGCAAAAAATCATAATAAATTTGACTGATTTTATCTTGCCATTTTAGCCATTCTTGTTCATCTTTGATAGTAATAAACTCAAATTTATTAATATACTCTCTATTATTTTTATTGTCATAAAGTTCTTTAATCTTATGGATAATTCTTTCTTCCATTTCTTGAGCGGCTTTTTTCGTAAAAGTAAGCGTTAAAATGCTAGAAGGTTTTGCCCCTAAAAGCAGTAGATTTAGATAACGCATTGCAAGCTGATAAGTCTTTCCACTCCCAGCACTTGCACTTAAACACAAAAGCGGATATTGCATAAATTCCTCCGAAAATTTGCAATTAT
This sequence comes from Helicobacter ganmani, assembly GCF_003364315.1. Classification (NCBI taxonomy): domain Bacteria; kingdom Pseudomonadati; phylum Campylobacterota; class Epsilonproteobacteria; order Campylobacterales; family Helicobacteraceae; genus Helicobacter; species Helicobacter ganmani. The sequence continues at coordinate 20,744 of NZ_NXLS01000005.1, forward strand.
AACACTAAAAAGAAAAGTTGCCAAATCCTTACAAAGTTGATTGACATAAACTAAAGTTTTATTATATAATAAATTATAAAGTTTTAAATATTTTAAGGAAATAAAATGTCAAAAAGCCTTTATGAAACACTTGAAGTCTCTCAAGATGCAAGTAGTGAAGAAATCAAAAAATCTTATCGTCGCTTAGCAAGAAAATACCACCCAGACATCAATAAAGACGCGGGAGCAGAAGAAAAATTTAAAGAAATTAATGCCGCTTATGAGATTCTAAGCGATGAAAATAAACGCAAACAATACGACCAATTTGGAGATTCTATGTTTGGCGGACAAAATTTCCATGATTTTGCCCGCGGACAAGGCAATGTGAATTTAGACGATATTTTAAGTCAAATTTTTAGTGGAGGATTTGGGGGTTTTGGAGGAGCAAATTTTGGCAATGCGGGCTTTGGCGGATTTGATTTTAGTCATTCGGGTTTTAAAAACACACGAAATCAGCCCAACTTAGACCTCAATGCGCAAGTTACGATTCCTTTTACTACCGCAATTTTAGGAGGCAAACATAGTGTAAATGTGCAAGGCAAAAATTATGATATTAAGATTCCAGCAGGCATTAAAAATGGAGAGACCATTCGCCTAAAAGGCAAAGGGCAAACAATAGGGGCGCAAAGCGGGGATTTGTTGCTTAAAGTCAGTGTCTCTCCTCACCCACAATACACACAAGAAGGTGATGATTTGACAAAAAAATTTAATTTACCTCTAAAAATTGCATTATTTGGTGGCAAAATTGAAATTGAAACCTTGCAAAAAACAATTACTCTAAAAATACCAAAAAATACCAAAAATTCACAAAAATTTCGCGTTAAAGAGCTCGGCGCAATGAATCGCAAAACAAAAATTTATGGCGATTTATATTTAGAAGCAAACATTATTTTGCCCGATTGTGATTCTATGCCTAATGAGCTCAAAAACGCATTGGAAAAATACTTATAAGGAGATTTAATGTATAGTTATGATGAGCCTGTTTATTTAATCAGCGTTGTAGCCAAGATTCTAGCAATCCACCCGCAAACCTTACGACAATATGAACGGGAGGGACTAGTAGAACCGGGTAGGACAGATGGAAAAATGCGCCTTTACTCCCAACGCGACATTGACAAAATCAAAATGATTTTGCGCTTGACACGAGATTTGGGAGTCAATCTTGCAGGAGTGGATATTATTTTGCGACTTAAGGATAGGTTAGATGAACAGGACAAAGAGATTGAAGAGTTGCATCTTAGCCTAGAAAAACTCAAAGCCAATCAGCCGAGTAAATCTGTCATCAAAAAACAAAGCTCCTATGAAGTCATTATCTTTAAAGACCGCTAAATACAAATACTTAAGAATCCTGGAATTTAACAATTCCAATTCTTAATAAGATTTTGAACATTTTGCACAATGTCTCCTCGCCAAATACCGCTAATGCACGCTACCATTTGTGCTTCTTTTATTTGTGCAATATTTTGGGCATTAATCCCGCCAATCGCACAAGCTGGAATAGAGTGGGACATCATAGAAAATTGCTTAAATAAACTCAAATCCATTCTTTTAGCCTGTGGTTTGGTGAGAGAGCAAAAGCAAGATCCAAAGGCGACATAATCCGCCCCTGCTCCGACCGCTGCTTTGGCTAATTCCAAACTCCCATAACACGAAACACCCAAGATTCCACGATAATCTGCGCGAATTTGCCTTAATTCCTCTAAGGTATAGGGCGTGTCGTCTGCTTTTTTTCCGATATGCAAAGCCTCAACCTTAAGATTTATCGCCAATTCCACTCTATCATTGAGGACAAAAACCACATTAGAATCCTTGCAAATTCTCTCCAATTTGGGACAAAGTTCTGCTATTTCTTCATCACAGCTTTCTTTATCACGCAATTGGAACAATGCTATTCCACCTTGAATGGCAGCCTGCAAGGATTGTTCTAATTTATCTTTTGGCGTCAAAAGAGTATCGCTAATCGCGTAAATTCCTTTTAACATTATTCTATTCCTAATCAAAAATATTTTAAAATTCTATATTTTAAAAGGTAAAGAGAATTTAAAAATGCCCAAAAACAAAACAAATCCATCAAAAACCCCTCCCAATTCTCCGCTCTTAAGCTATGAATTTCGCTTGCAAGGCGTAGTGCAAGGTGTGGGATTCCGCCCTTTTGTGTATAAAATCGCAACCAAACACAACCTGAAAGGCTTTGTATGCAACGATACGCAAGGAGTTTTTATCCTAGTGCAAGGAAATAAGAAAGACTTAAAAGCCTTTGCAAAAGATTTACAAAATCCTCCAAAAGCAGCGAAAATCGCGCATTTCTCCAAAAATCCTTGTTCTGCACATAAACTTTATCAAGATTTTACGATTCAACAAAGCCAGCAAAACTCTCTTTTAAGTGCTACGATTCCAGCGGATATTGCGCTCTGTCAAAATTGCTTAGAGGAATTGTTTGACCCCAATAATCGCCGCTTTGGCTATTCATTTATTAGTTGCACAAATTGTGGCGCACGATATAGCCTCATCTCTGCCTTACCTTATGACAGAAAGAACACTGCAATGCAAAAATTTCAAATGTGCAAAGAATGTCAAAGTGAATATGATAATCCAAATTCACGCCGATTCCATTCAGAAATTAACTGCTGTCAAGTTTGCGGACCAAAACTATTTTACACCCATCATTTAAAAGACTTTATTACCGCAAAAGAATTCCTAAAAAACATTCCCGATTCCGAACTCTACGAGAAAGCAAAAAAACATAAGCTACATTTTGCGCACAATCCCTTAGAAGAGGCGATTAAGGATTTAAAAAAGGGCAAAATCCTAGCTATTAAAGGAATCGGAGGCTATGCGCTTGTATGCAATGCACTCAACACTGAAGCAATCACACTCTTAAGAGAGCGCAAACATCGTCCTAGAAAGCCTTTTGCGATTCTATGTAAAGACTTAAAAATGGCAGAACATTATGTGCAATTAAACGCAGATGAAAAGGGAATTTTAACCTCACCTATCGCACCGATTCTCCTTGCAGAGACAAAAAGCGTGGAATCACATACTAAATCCCACGCCCTGCCACTACACTGCATTGCCCCAAATCTTAAGACTTTAGGCATTATTCTGCCTTATGCGCCCTTGCATTATTTGCTGACCCATGCATTAGACTTTCCGCTGATTTTTACAAGTGCAAATTTAAGCGGAGAGCCTATCATCAAGAGTTTTAGCGCAATCATAGAGCATTTAGGAGAGGTATGCGATGGAATCTTATCCTATAATCGTGAGATTTTAAATGCAATAGACGATAGTTTAGTGCAATCTTATCATTTAAAAGAAAAAAATCTTTTGGGAAATTTCCAAGTTATGCGTCGTGCTAGGGGGTTTTTGTGTGATATTTCTTTGCCACTTGACACAAATCATTCTCAAGATTTCATCGCCTTAGGAGCACAACAAAAAGCAACTTTTTGTCTGCATTTTCGCAACAAAACCCTTTTAAGTCCGTATTTGGGAGATTTGGATAATCCAGCAAGTCTAAGTAATTTTATCAATACACAGCAACTTTTTTGCACGCAATACAAAGCAGATTTTAAAACCTCTGTGTTAGATTTACATCCAAACTACACACAAAGAGATTTTGTAGATAAAAACACACAAACCCACTTCGTCCAACACCATTTTGCGCATTTGCTTTCTAATATTGCAGAAAATTCCATTGAACACGAAGTTTTGGGTGTAATTTTTGATGGCACAGGCTATGGAATAGATGGCAACATTTGGGGTGGAGAGTTTTTAAAATGGAATCCTAGCAAACCTTTGGAGTTTTCTCGTGTCGCACATTTTGATAATTTCGCGCTTTTAGGGGGTGAAAAAGCCATTAGAGACATTCGGAGGCTTGGTTTAGAAGTCCTATTTAATGCTTTTAAAGAGGATTATACGCAATTAAATTTGCTCTTATTGAAATCTTTAAAGCAAGAATTTGGGGATTCTACACTAGAAACCTTCTATCATTTCCACCAATCAGACAAAAAAATACTCTGCAACTCTGTAGGGAGATTATTTGACGCAGTGAGCGCACTTTGTGGGGTTTGTTTCAAGGTAGATTATGAGGGAGAGGGTGGAATGATTTTAGAATCTCTTGCCACAAAAGATAAAACCCCAAAGGCTTATCCTTATGAAATAAGAGATAATCTTATCTTATGGCAATTTTTAATTCAAGCCATTTATCAAGATTTGCAAAATGCGATTCCTCTACCACAAATTGCATTCAATTTTCATTATACTTTAGCAAAAATCATTGCTGCCATTGCACAAGATTCTACAAACATTGCGCTTAGTGGCGGATGTTTTCAAAACAAGCTCTTAACACAATTAACACTAGAAGCCTTAGAGGGCAAGAAAGTCTATTTACATCATCAAATTCCCTGCAATGACGGCGGTATTAGCTTCGGACAAGCTTATTATCAATGTCTATCCTTGCGAGATCCTTAATTATAGATTGCTTCGGCTTAAAAACCTCACAATGACTAAAGCAGTATGGTTCTTGTAAGATTTCTGCAAAGATGACGAGGTTAAAGATTATTAAATTTTCTAGCTAATTAGAATTAAAAATATTTATCATTTTTGCTGTGGAAATTCAAGTGGCGGACAGAGAGAGATTCGAACTCTCGGTAATCTTACGACTACGCATCCTTAGCAGGGATGTGGTTTCAGCCAACTCACCCATCTGTCCTTGTAAAAAAGAAGCATAATTATATCTTTTTTAAGTAAAACAAAACTTAAATTAAACTTTTAAAACTCTTACCTGCTTTATTGCTTAAGAGAATTATGCCTAAGAGATGCCACTATTCTGCAAAGCTTCTGCTTGAAAATATGCCACAATAGGGTCAATCACCATATCCAAATTACCGCTTAACATAATTTCTTCTAAGCTATACAATGTTAAACCCACGCGATGGTCTGTCAGGCGATTCTGTGGATAATTGTAAGTTCTTATGCGCTCACTTCTGTCGCCACTTCCTACTTGTGATTTTCGCTCTTGCGCATTTTGTTCCATTTGCGCTTCTAATTGCTCTTCATAGATTCTAGCTTTTAAGATTTTCAAGGCTTTGTCTTTGTTTTTGTGTTGAGATTTCTCGTCTTGCATAGAGACACTAATACCTGTCGGGATATGCGTAATTCTTACCGCGGAATCCGTAGTATTGACGCATTGTCCCCCGTGCCCTCCTGCACGAAACACCTCAATTCGCAGGTCATTGGGATTAATCGTAACTTCCATATCATCTACTTCTGGCATAATCGCCACTGTGATTGCCGAAGTGTGAATGCGCCCTTGTGATTCTGTTTCTGGCACGCGCTGCACACGATGCGTGCCGCCCTCATACTTAAGTCTTGAATATGCTCCCTTACCTTTTATAAGGGCAATCACTTCCTTATAGCCACCAAAATTATTTTCACTAGAGCTGATAATCTCTACTTTCCACGATTTTAATTCTGCATAACGCACATAAGTGCGGAATAAATCGCCTACGAAAATTCCCGCTTCATCTCCACCTGTACCAGCGCGCAATTCCAAATAAATATTTTTGTCGTCATTTGGGTCTTTTGGGAGCAAAAGAATCTTAATTTCTGATTCTAAAGACTCATTTTGCAATTCTGCTTCTTTGATTTCTTCTTTTGCTAAATCTCCCAAATCTTTATCATCTAATAATAATTTATTCTCTTCAATACTTTGGAGATTCTTAAGGTATAGACGCGATTTTTGCACCAACTCTTCTAAATCACTTTGTTCTTTGCTAAGCTCTGCAATACGTTTAATATCTTTTAAAATCTCTGGGTCAGTTAGGAGCTTGTTAATCTCATCATAATGTTTGATGAAAGGCTGAAGCTTGGAAGCTAACATAAGGAAACTTAAAGGCTAAATTGAGGTAAATTTACTCTCATACAAATCAGAAAAACAGAATCGCAAACGCAAAAGTTAAACGTTTGCTAAAGCAAGTTTTTTTACTGAAGTGTTGAGGCGACTGATTTTTCTAGCAGCAGTATTTTTTGTCAAGATTCCTTTGCTGACATAGCTGTGGAAGTTTTTGTTGATTTGCTTAAATACTTCTTGAGCTTTGTTTAGGTCTTTTGCAGCAATTGCTTCGCTTAAATCTCTTGTCATATTTTTAATTCTTGTTTTATAATAGCGATTGCGTTCGGTGCGTGTTTTTGTTTGACGAATACGTTTTTGCGCAGATTTATGATTTGCCATAGGGTGTTAATCCTTTTATAAAAATTTTAAGCTATAATTTTAGCTGATTTTTTATTAAAAGCAAATAAAAAGGTATAGAAATGAAACTTTTTGGAACAGATGGCGTAAGAGGCGAAGCGGGCGTGAAACTTGACGCATTCTGTGCGCTCAAACTTGGAATCGCAGCAGGCATTTATTATCGCGAACATTCTAAAACAAACAGAATCCTTGTCGGCAAAGATACTAGACGCAGCGGCTATATGCTTGAAAATGCTCTTGTTAGCGGACTTACAGCAGTTGGATATGAAGTCATACAAATTGGTCCAATGCCTACACCCGCGATTGCCTATCTCACAGAAGATATGCGGTGCGATGGAGGGATTATGGTCAGTGCAAGCCATAATCCCTTTATGGATAATGGAATCAAATTTTTTGGGCGCAGCGGTTATAAGATTGATGAAAAAGATGAGGCAAGAATTGAAAAAATTTATCACGATACTCATCAACTTGAAAATGCTCAAAAAAGAGGAAAAGAAGTCGGTTCTAGTAAGCGGATTGACGATGTTGTGGGACGCTATATTGTGCATATTAAAAACTCTTTTCCAAAGGATTTATCTTTGCACGGAATCCGTGTCGTGATAGATTGCGCCAATGGTGCAGCTTATAAGGTCGCACCTACAATTTTTAGCGAACTTGGAGCAGAAGTTTTTGTCATCAATGATGAACCCAATGGCTTCAATATCAATGAAAATTGTGGCGCGACACAGCCGCTTATGCTTCAAGAAGAGGTGCGCAAAGTGCGTGCAGACATTGGATTTGCACTTGATGGCGATGCAGATAGGCTTGTTGTTGTAGATGAAAAGGGCGAAGTCGTGCATGGTGATAAACTCATCGGAACTTTGGCACTCGCCGCCAAAGAAAACAAAACATTGAAAAATAATACCGCGGTTGCAACAATTATGAGCAATTATGCTTTAGAGGAATTTTTAAAAGAACATCAAATCCAATTGATTCGCTCCAATGTGGGAGATAAATATGTTTTAGAATCTATGCTTGCACAGGACTTGAATCTTGGTGGAGAACAAAGCGGACATATTATTTTTAGTGATTTTGCAAAAACAGGAGATGGGTTAGTAAGTGCCTTGCAAACCATTGCCTATATTTTAAAATCTAAAAAACCTGCCTCCAAAGCCTTAGATTGTTTTAAACTTTATCCCCAAATCTTAAAAAATTTAAATGTGGATTCCAAACCTGCATTGGAATCGCTAGAAAATTATCAAGCCTTGCTTGAAACCATAGAATCACATAATATTCGGCATTTAATCCGATATAGTGGCACAGAAAATAAGCTAAGGATTCTACTTGAGGGAAAAGAAGTTAAAAAATTAGAAAAAATAATGCAAGAATGTGAAACCTATTTCAAGGGAAAAATTTGCTAGTCCTTTCATCGGATTTATATCAAAAATGGATAAATTTTGGTATAGCATTTGTTATTATTTTTGCATTAGACCAGTCCATCAAATGGTCCTTTTTATTGCAAGGCTATCAGTTTGGCGATATGATTTATGAAACTCGCTTTGTCTCTCTCCTTCTTGTTTATAATAAAGGTGTAGCATTTTCTATGTTCGCATTTTTGGGAGATTGGCTAAAATTTTTGCAAGTTTTACTTCTTTTTGGAATCCTTATTTACTTATGGAAAAATCAAGAATTCGTCCAATCCCATACTCTCCCTCTTGGAATCATTTTTGGAGCGGGATTTTCTAATGTCTTAGACCGCTTCATACACGGAGGAGTAGTGGATTATATTTTTTGGCATTATCAATTTGAGTTTGCAATTTTTAACTTTGCAGATGTGATGATTGATTTAGGGGTTGTTCTTATACTTTATCAAACATTTTTAAGAAAAGATAAAAGTGTGTCGTGATAGAATCTCGTCTTTATTTTATTTGGTCGCGTAGCTCAGTTGGTAGAGCACTACCTTGACATGGTAGTGGTCGCTGGTTCAAGTCCAGTCGTGGCCACCACTTTACAAAGATTAAAGCAAAATCCCAAATAAATATTCTCCTAACGATTAAACAAAATACCAATACCAAAGCGATTAATGGAGTTATTATAATCCTGCAAACTCTCCCCATATCCATTGAAAAATTGCAAATACAAATAAAGATTCTTATAAATTGGGTAGGAATAATCCAATAAAATAGCTCCCTTATTATCCTCTCTCAAATTATTCCTCAAAGTCGCTGTAAAGAGATGTTTGTTCCATAAATAGCCAAAACTCAAATCGCCATAACCTAAGTATTTAGTAATATCTGGATTATCGTCCTTTTCAGCCTTTTCTGGGATTCTATACCAAGCCCTTAAAGAAGCAACAAAATTTCCATAACTATAAATTCCCTCCGCAAAAATCCTATCCCAACTACGAGAATGGCTCAAGTCACCACCATTACTTTGATGTAAATAGCCAAAATTAATACGATTAAAAAATAAATCATAATTCTCCAAAGGATAGCTAAAATATAAACTCGGCTCATAATTGCTTTCACGAAAAGGTCTAGAGTTTTGATTATCATAAAGTTGCCAAAAACTTTGTTGCGTATAGGCAAAATACAAATCTAAATCTTGCGCAAATAAATCATCTAATAGTTTTTTCTTAATGCTAATTTGGAATTTTGTCTCCACCTGTTTATTTTGATTGGGTTCTTTTGAGCTGCTTATATTCATTGGGATAATATAATTAAATCTATCTGGCTCAAAACCTAATAACCCGCCCATAAATTCATTGCGCTTAAAACGTCCCTCATAGGGTGTTTTCTTATCAGATTCTACCTCATAAATAGCAGAATCCTCCTTTGCAAGGCTTTGATGCAAAGATTCTTGCTTTAATGAGGAGATTAGTTGATTGGAATCCATTGGGGATTCTGCTTCTTGAGGCTGCACAAAAGTAACATAAACCTTTTTATCTTTTGGCAAATTTAATGTTAATTGATTTGTTTTTTCTGTATCTACTTTTATAACTTCCAATACTTCCATATTTTCGTTCAAAATCAATACTTTTAACTTTTCATCGTTTTTAAACTCTAAGGAATCCGAAAGTTTGTCTTTGGAACTATTTGCCCATAAATTAAAAGAACATATAAAAACAAAAGCGATTATTTGTAGAATCTTATTCCAAACCATATAAAAACACCAAATTCATAGAAATCCATTTAGATTATTTATTGAGTAATTTACATTACTATAACAAATTTATTTTTTTTTGTCAATTTATACTTAATTCAAGCAAACTTCTTTTATAATTAATGATTTAATCATCAAGTAAAATTTATTGAGATAAAATATAATTTTTTAAAGAAAAGAGAGTTTTTTATAAATGACACATATTGTGCAGGCACTATTTTTGCGGGAGCTAAAAACACGTTTTGGCAAAAACAAACGATTAGGATATTTTTGGGTCATTGGAGAACCAATGTCGCATATTCTTTTTTTCTTAATTATTTTTACCGTGATTCGTGCAAGGTCTATTCCGCAAGTTCCCGTGGAAATGTTTTTAGTTACAGGATTTGTGCCATTTTTTATGTTTAGAAACATTATTCAGCAAATTATATCTGGAGTGCAAGCAAATCTTGCTTTGATAGCCTATAAACCTGTTAAGCCTATCCATGTTTTTATTGCACGCGCACTTCTTGAAATCTGCATTTATTTTTCTATTTTTATTATCTTTATGGTGGGATTTGGGTGGTTTTTGGATTTGCCTATTTTGCCTGTGAATTTTTTAGAAGTTCTCATTGCTTTTTTTGGATTAGCTCTTTTGGGATTTGCAGTAGGCATTTGTCTTGCTTTTTTAAGTAGCGAGTTAGAATATACACAAATCTTCATAAGTTATGGAATCAATGTTTTTTACTTTGCCTCTGCAGTTTTATATCCTTTGTGGATTATGCCCAACCATATTGTAGAGCTTCTGCTTTACAATCCCGTTTTGCAGCTTCTTGAAATGTTGCGAGAAAATTATTTCCCCAATTATCCTTTGACAAATGGAATTAATTTTATTTATCCTTTTTCTATTGCGGTTATTCTACTCTTCATTGGGCTTTGGTATTATTTTTTCCGTTATAAATATCTAGGACAAATCAAATGATTAGGCTTGAGCATCTCACAAAATCCTATCCTTTGAACAAAGGGCGGCATTATGTCTTTAAAGACTTAACCTTTGAATTTCCCGATGATTGCAGTATCGGACTTATGGGACGCAATGGAGCGGGCAAATCCACTTTAATGCGAATCTTAGGAGGAATGGATATGCCAGATAAAGGAAGAGTTATCACAGATAAGAAAATTTCTTTCCCTATTGGGATTGGAACGCATTTTCAATCCTCACTAAGCTCAAGAGATAATATCAAATTTCTTGCACGTGTTTATGGCTATAAAGGAGACGCATTAAAAGAAAAAATCGCTTTTGTGGAAGATTTTGCCGAAATTGGTAAATTCTTTGACGAACCTAGTGGCATCTTATCATCAGGGATGAAATCACGTGTCTTATTTGGTATGAGTATGGCGTTTGATTTTGATTATTATTTGATTGACGAAGCAGGAGCAGTAGGCGACCCAGCTTTCAAGAAAAAAAGCGAGGCACTCTATCAAGAAAAACTAAGCACCTCTAAGGTTATTTTGGTTTCTCATAGTGTTTCAGAAATCAAAAAATGGTGTCATAAAATCATACACATTCAAGATGGTGTAGCAAAAGTCTATGATGATGTAGATGAAGGCATCAAGGCGTATCAAGGACAATAAATGGCTTTTTTAAAATCCCTTTTGCAGCAACCCGGCTTCCAAAAGCTTTTACCTTTCCTTAAAAGCTTCAGAATCGTATATGCGCTAATGATATTTGTAGTTGCTTACTATTTACTCATTGCAGCTGACCGCTATGTAAGTTCTATTACTTTAAGTGTGCGTTCTATCAATAATGATATTACACCCGTTAGCGGTTTGGCTTCTCTTATTGGTGTAAATTCAAGCGCAAGAGAAGATGTGCTATTTTTAAAACAATACATTCACTCTCTTGATATGCTCAATATTCTTGATAAAGAGATTCAACTCAAAAACCTTTACGCCTCCCAAATAAAAGACCCTTTCTTTATGTTGCGCAGCCATGCAAGTCAAGAGAGTTTTTTTAAGTTTTATCAAAAGAGAGTAGAAACCGTCCTTGATGATACTTCTGGATTATTACAGGTGAATGTTGAAGGTTTCTCACCACAAGATGCACAGACCATTGCACAGGCTATCTTAAAGGAATCCGAACGCTTTATTAATGAAATCTCACAAAGTGCCGCAAGAGAACAAATGGCATTTGCAGAACAAGAACTTTTAAAAGCAAAAACACGTTTGCAAACTGCCAAAAATGAGCTTTTGGCATTCCAGAGTCGTTATGGCGTTTTTGACCCACTCAAACAAGCAGAAGCAAAAGCCAACCTGACAACAGGAATTGAAAGCAAAATTGCTGAAAAAGAAACACAATTAACCACTATGCAAACCTATCTTAACGAAAACGCACCACAAATCATTATGCTAAAATCTGAAATTAATGCTTTGAAAAAACAATTAGCCAAAGAAACTTCCAAAATCGTTTCTTCTAGCAATTCCAAACGACTTAATGATTTAGCAGCAAGATTTCAAGATTTGACCATTGAAGCACAATTTGCTCAAGACGCATACACCGTAGCACTTACTTCCATTGAAACCACGAGAATAGAATCTAGCCGTAAAATCAAGCAACTTGTTGTGATTCAAAATGCTAGTGAGCCACAAGACCCAGAATACCCCAAAAAGATTTATAACATTCTCACCATTTTTGTGCTTTTATCCGCCATTTATGGTATTGTTAAACTCATCGCAATGATTATAGAGGAGCATAAATACTAATGAAAAAATCCGTTCAGACACTATTAATCAGCTTTTTCTTTGCAGCTTTTGCACAAGCTGTTGATGTTTCATCTATTTCAGCTACCCAACCACCCTATCAAGAGCAAACAGAACAGAATTATCCGCCACAAAATACACAACAAACAACACAAAACCAAATGCAAGCCCAACAGACGATTCCTAATTCTCCTGCAACCAATACACAAAATCTCCCCGAGCAGTTGCCCGCCGTATTTGGAGCACATTTGTTTAATGGCAACTTCACACAAGCTTCTCAATCACTCTACAATCCAGATTATAAAATTGCGGTGGGGGATAAAATCAACTTTAGAATGTGGGGGGCAGTAGAATTTCAACAAGAATTAATGGTAGATTCACAAGGCAATGTGTTTATCCCAAGTGTTGGAGCAGTTAATCTACTAGGCATTAGAAATGGAGATTTGGTCAAAGTTCTAAAATCAAGCATTGCAAAAATCTACAAACAAAATGTTTTCGTTTATGCTGATATGAATGTTTATCAAAATGTTTCTATTTTTGTTACAGGAAATGTGAATCGTCCGGGTCTTTACCAAGGCTTGAGTTCTGATTCTGTTGTGCAATACTTAGACAAAGCAGGTGGAATCAACCTAGAGTATGGAAGTTTTAGAAATATTGAGATTCTACGCAACAATAAAATTGCACTAAACATTGACTTGTATGATTTTCTTTTTGAGGGCAAAATGAAGCTATTTCCTTTTAGGACAGGTGATGTGATTTTAGTCAAAAACATTGAAAACTATGCTTTTGCAGAGGGAGATGTGCAAAAGCCTTTCCGATTTGAGCTTAAAAACAATATCAAAACCCTGCAAGATTTGGCAAATGCAGCAGGAGCAAAACCTATCGTAACCAATGCAGTTGTGCGCTCCTATTTGCCCAATCACACGATAGATGTTGTATCCTATAACAAAAAAGATTTCCAATCCGTGCTTTTAAGAGTAGGCGATGAAGTGGAATTCCGCCCAGATTACAATGCCGAAAATATCCATATTACGATAGAGGGGGAACATAGTGGCTTGCACTCTATGGTTGTCAAAAAAGGAACAAGCCTAGCAGAGGTTGTCTTGAAACTTAAACCCAATCAACAATCCAATATTGATGCGATTCAGCTTTATCGTGTAAGTGTCGCACAAACGCAAAAACAACTTATTGAGGCACAATTAAAAGAACTTGAAACCATTGCACTAACTTCCTCCTCCGTTACTGCACAAGAAGCAAGTATGCGCGCAAGTCATTCTCAGATGGTGCTAGAGTTTATTGAGCGCGCAAAAAATGTTCAACCCAAAGGTCAAGTTGTTTTAGAAAACAAACAAGCCTTTACCAAAACAATCCTTGAAGAAGGTGATATTATTAACATTCCCGCAAAAAGCAATTTAGTGCTTGTGCAAGGGGAAGTTGCATTACCGGGAGCTTTCACTTATGAACCAAACAAAAGTTTGCGAGACTATATTAAATTAGCAGGTGATTTCACTGAACGCGCAAACAAAAAACGAATCTTAGTCATTCGCTCTAATGGCAAAGCGGAACGTTACAATGGAAATTGGTCATCTGGCACTAAAACAATACAACCCGGGGATTCTGTGCTTGTTTTACCAGAAATTGAAACAGGACGAGGATTGCAGATTACAAGTATCTTGACACAAATTCTTTACCAAGTGGCAGTTGCAACTAAAGTCATTTTAGACCTTTAAGATAAAAAGCCAAATAAGAATTGTCCAATGCAACTAGATAATGCAATTTCACAATTTAGAGATTCTAACATTCTCCTTTTACAAGGACCTGTGGGTCCTTTTTTCTATCATTTGGCACAAAAACTCAAAAAAAATAACAATCAAGTTTTTAAACTAAACTTCAATGGGGGAGATTTGCTTTTTTTTCCTTTTAAAGCACAAAGTTATCGCGGTCAATTAGCGGATTTTGAAGAATTTATAAGACATTTTTATCTCAATCATAAAATCCAAAAAATTTTTATGTTCAATGACTGCCGCCCATTGCACAAAATCGCCATTAAAGTAGCCAAATCCCTGAAGATTCCTTATTTCATATTTGAAGAAGGCTACATTCGCCCAAACTTTATTACATTGGAAAATAAAGGTGTCAATGCAAATTCCACACTTCCAAAAGACCCACAAGTTTTTTCAAAATTTACCCCCCAATCCAAAGAACAAGAATACAGCATTAAGCATTCTTTTAGAAATATGGCTTGGTTTTCCTTTTTGTATTGGTTTTCTGCTTTTTGGTGTGGATTGTATTTTAACAATAAGCTACATCACCGTAGTTTAAGTGGTATGGAAATGTTTCCTTGGTTTCTTTCGCTCTTTAGAAAATATCTCTATAAATTTAGCGAAAAAGAAGACATTGAATTTATTTTAGAATCCAAAAAACAATATTTTGCCCTTATTTTACAAGTGCATAATGATACACAAATCAAAAATCATTTTGAAGGAAGGAGGATTGAAAACTTCATTAGAAACTCTATTCGCTCCTTTGCGCAACACGCAAAACCTCAACATTTTTTAGTCATCAAGCATCACCCAATGGACAGAGGCTATAAAAATTACAAGATTTTTATCAAACGACAAGCAAGAAAATATAATGTAAATAGTCGCGTCATTTATTTGCACGATATACATTTGCCTGATTTTTTACGTAATGCGTTAGGCTGTATCGTCATTAATAGCACAACAGGACTTTCAAGCATTTTGCACAAATGCCCCACAAAAGTATGTGGTAGCGCATTTTACGACATCAAAGGATTGACATTCCAAGAACCCTTAAGCAAATTTTGGAGTGGTGCAAAGAAATTTAAAATTGACCAACAACTTTTTGTAAATTTCAGAAAATATCTAATAGAGCATAATCAAATCAATGGTAGTTTTTATGGCTCTCTTTCTTCTAAAATATCCCCCCCCCCCGCACAGAAATACGTGAGAAATTCCGCTGGAATGGGAGAGCGCATTAAAACAATCCAAAAAACCTAATAAACCTCTACATTTCTTGTGAGATTCCATTGTAGAATCGTGGCAATCTCCTAAGCACAACTATGCAAAAAACAAAGGCGCGCTACAACTGCTTGCCAATTGTTTGGTCATTCAAACGTTTCCTAAGCACCAAATCAATAATTGGCTGCTCTCTTGAATTCGCGCGTTTGCAATGATCTTTTTGAAAAAAATCTGTAAGCTTTATTACAATTTTTGCCCATTTTTTATCCTTCTCACGCCATGCGTGTGAAGAAACAGACTCCCAAGCATAGCCATTAAACAAAGTTGCATTCACGAAATGATCTAATGCACGCACCCCTTGTCTCACACGCGATACCTTGCCAAAAGTTCCCACAACCACAATTAACAAATAGCCAACCACCATTAAAGGAACGAGTGCGCATAGCAATAAAGTCCCTGCTAATTTTTCTTTCATTTAATTTTTTCTTTGTGTGAATTGAATCTGCATTCCATTTGCCGAACGAATTGTAAGACGCCCTACGACATCTGGAACAAAATTTTCTTGCAATTTTAATTGATAATTTCTCAAAATATTTGCCAAAATCAAAACTGCCTCTTGCATTGCGAATCCCTGTCCAATACAAATGCGCTCTCCCATTCCAAAGGGCAAATAAGTGTCTTTCTGAATTACATTTTTCTCCTCAAAACGACTAGGGTCAAACTCGTGCGGATTTTTCCAATAGCTTTCGTGCCTTTGAATCAACCAAGGAGCAACCACAACACCAGAGCCTTCTTTGACTAATTTGTTTTGAATCTTAACCTCTTGCTTTGCAGTCCTTGCAAAGAATCCAACAGGAGGATAAAGTCGCAAAGATTCTTTGAAAATATTAGAAACATATTTTAATTTGCGCAAATGTTGCAAAGTAAGAATCTCCTCTCCTGCGACTTCATAGATTTCTTGATAAGCCTTTTCTTGTTCCTGCGGTGAAATGCTTAAAATATATAAAGTCCAAGTTAAAGAACTTGCGCTCGTCTCGTGTCCTGCCAAAAACAGCATTGCCACTTGGTCTAAAATCTCTTCAAAGCTGAATCTTTCGCCACTTTGTGGGTCAATCACTTCAAGCAATGAAGCCAAAATATCCTCATATTCTCCACCCTTTCCCGCACTCACCGCATCATAACGCGGTTTAATAATATCTGCTAACACTCTACGAATCGTATCCCCTGCCCTCATTCGCTTGCGCTCCCCTAAGAGATAAGAAATCCATTGTGGAATGCAAAACATTTTACGAATCGCTGTATGCACGGTTTGCTCTTGAAACACTACAAAAGCGTCCAAGACTTCTTTGCCTTGTGATTCGTCTAGCTTTTGGGATAGAATCGTGCGAAAAATTACATCTGCTGTTACAAAGGTCATCACCTCATCTATCTCTATGATTGCGCCATTTGGATAGCGGGAAAGCTTCTTCATCATGTCTTCTACGGCTTCATTCATTAAGCCAAAAACTTTTGTAATGCGCGCCTGCTCAAAACTCGGGCGCAAAAGCTCCCTTTGTTTTTGCCATACTCCACCATTTGTTGTGAAAATACTCTCACCAAGCAAAGGCTTAAGCAGCTGATGTAACCAATTGCTTTTGGGAAATTTTTGCACCTCATCTACCATTACACGACGCACATCTTTAGGGTGATTAACGATGTAAAGGTCAAAACCGGGCATTTTAACCTGCCCAGATTTCATTTTGTAGCTTTTTTCATACAAGCCATCAAGCCAAGAACGTCTTTTGAGTAAAAATGTCGTCAGCAAGCTTGCTTTATTTTTATGTGGCTTAGGGAAGAATGGACATTGTCCCATTAGACGGCTCCTATTTTGGATTCTAAAGTGTTTTTGCCACCAATGAAATTAAAAAAATCGTATGAACCTAAAATCTCATTAGAATACAGATACAAAAAATGTGCCAAATACCAATTATATCGTATTTTCTTATAAGTCTGCGGGGTAAAAAGCTGATGGAATCTAGGCGATAAGAACTTTGGTTTAAACTTTGCTTGGATTCCAGAAGCGCGAAAATAATCAAGCAGAGGAAAGCAAGCCCCATCAATCTTAGCGGTAAAATCAAACCACACAAGAGGTGCATTTCCAAGCGTTTGCAAATCCATCTTAAACTGCCCGCAACTTTTCTGAAAACTTACAAGCGGTATGCACTGCCCAAGCGTTAGAATCTTAAAACATTTCAAATCCAACTTTTGCTCCTGTGCAATTCTAACCACCCTTGCCGCAACACTCATTGCTAAAATCGTTCCCACACTATGCGCGCACAAAATCAATTCATAATTCTTTGTTTCTTGTTTTTTTTGCAACACATTGAGAATCACATTGCTAAACTCGTTGATGAGAGCTTGAGATTCTGCAATTTTGCCCGCAGCATATTTTGCGCAAAACACATAAATGTTAGAAAGCCAAAATACTGCAAATTTCTTGCCCAAATATAAAATGACTTTCGTAACACTCCACAAGCACACTAACACACAAAGAATCGCAGCAGCAAGATTCCAAGATTCTAGCATTTGAAATAAATAAAAAATCCCAACAAAACTGACTGCATAACTTAAGCAAAAATACACAATGGGATACAACCCAGCAATTAACTGCGTTTTAGATTCTTTGGCAAAAACTCTAAAAATGCCAGAAAAGATATAGGTTTTTAAAAAATAAGCAAAATCAAACACAAAATCACACAAGCTTTTTGCCCAATATTTTTTGACGACACTATCCCATTGCAAAAAATGATAATTAACTTGCGATTCCTCTCCAACAATCACACAACAAGGAATCTCATTTTTTTGACTACAAGGAGAAATGCTAAGATTTAATCCATTAAGATAATTTTGCTTGTAAAGATTCCGCTTCAAAAGTGCATAATAATAGCGATAACTGCGTGGGTCATAACCTGCGAGATAAAACACATCTTTTTTGTTTTCCATATCCTAACTTTCTTCAAGCTACTTAAGCTTTTTCTTGCACTTTAACATTTACTCTTTTGTCTCAAATTATAACGATTTCTAGATTAAAAACGCCAAAAACTTAAAAACTTTAAAGGTCTAAGAATCTTGAATGATTAGGATTCTTCTTTGTATTGTGAAATATCGGGTTGAAACTTATAAATTTTGTTTTTCAAGCGCACGAGCAAGCCCGTATCAATAAGCTGATGAAAAGTTTTCACCACGGTAGGCTTACTTACACCCACTTCTTGCACAATATCTTCATAAGAACCATAAAAAATATTTTCATCATTGCTATGCTCAATTAGATATTTAATAATTTCAATTTTCTTGCCACCCACGAAAACAGAAATCGCATTTAAAAGCGCATTTTTAGCACGCAATTCATTTGCCTGATATTTTGGCAAAATCGCGCGCAAAATTGTTTTTAAAAGCTCCTCTACATCAATAGGTTTTAAAATATACCCATCTACTCGCAATTCAATACAATCTAGCAAATAATGGGTTTCAGTATGCGCAGTTACCACGATGACGGACAAATCCCAAAGCGGATTCTTACGAATCTCACGCAGAAGTTCTATACCATTTAATTTAGGCATTAAAATATCCGTAATAATTAAATCTATTGTTTCGTTTTTTAGAATCTCCAAAGCCTCTTTACCATTGCGAGCCACCACAAGTCTATCCACATAATCTTCAAGCACCATAGAGGCAAATTTCAAAATATCTTCCTCATCTTCAATATAGAGAACTTTTAAGTTTTTTAAAATCTTTTCATCATTTTTTGACAACATTGTCTCTCCTTGATTTTAGCTTTTTAATGGAATCCTGATTATAAATTGCGCTCCACAACTTCCATCTTTAATAGGACAATTTGGCATACATACTTTTTCTTGGCATAAAATATTATTATAATGCACATTGCGCACCTCAATACTTCCTTCCATTTGTTTTTCTATGATTTGCTTAGACATATACAATCCAATTCCTGTGCCCACAGATTTATGTTTTGTCGTAAAATAAGGCTCAAAAATCTTTTGAATATCCTCTAGCTTAATCCCGCCACCATTGTCTGTAAATAGAATCTTAACGCAACTTTTAGAGGAAAATTCCTTGCATATTTCACCATTTTCTATACCTACCACAATACGAATTCTAGCAGGTGAAATCAGACGCTCTTTTAAAACATCTTCCGAATTTTTAATAAGATTCAAAATCACTTGTGAAAAAGCACTTTTGTAACCATACAATTCAATATCTTGAGGGCAATCTACTACGACACTAATTTCATTTTGCTTTAAAAAAGCATCTACAAGCGAAATAGAATCTTGGATATTTGCTCTTAAATTAAATACTTCTTTATCACTAGAGGAATGAAAAAAATTACGAAAATCCTCAATCGTTCGGGACATTGCTTTAGCAATTTTTAAACCATCATGGACTTGCAAATCAATAAATTCTTGTGTGAGCTTACCATTTTGAGATTTCACCTTAAAAGTCTGAATCAACAGCATAAGGGCATTCAAGGGTTGCCTCCACTGGTGTGCAATATTGCCAATCATCTCCCCCATACTTGCAAGCCTTGCTTGTTGATACATAATCTGGTCTTTCTTGCGACTTTCTAGCACTTCTTGCTTAATTTTTTCTTGCAGTGAGTTATTGAGATTCTGTAATTCTTTGGTTTTTTCTTGCACTTTTTGTTCAGACATTGCATGCAGGCTTTTAATATTACGCAAAATCAAAAAACTAAGTAAAATGGTGGTGAGCATAATCAAGCACATCATCACCAAAACAACTTTATGCACTACACTATGTAAGGCATTATTGCGTGCTTTTTTAATCTCCACAAAACGCAAACTTGCATCAATCATACGTGAAATTTCAACATTCAGATGATTTGCACTTTGTTCAAAAATCTCTTCTTTGGAAACTTTGAAATTTTGCAACGAAGCAAGATAATAGCTAATTGCGCTATCAAGGTGGTTTAAATGTGTTTCAAAGCTAGATTTTTCATCTAAAATTAAATTTTCTCCACCAAAGAGATAATAAATTTTTAATAAAAAATGTGTGAAATAGCTCTCATTAACGAGATTGTTTTGTATGTTTCTATAATTTTCCCATTGTGCGATAATGGTTTCTTGTGCTTTGACAATTTCTGCTTCCTCTAATCTGTGTGCAATGAGAATGTTTTGGGCATTTGTAATGCTTTTATGCAACTCTTCTAAACTAATAAGAGATTGGCTATATTCAGTAAATAGGACATCATAATCATATTTTAAACTAAAATAATATACATAAGAAACAACCGCTAAAGAAAGCAATCCTGAAGCAATATTGAACACTAGCACGTGCGTTTTTGCTTCTAATGTTGTTCCAAAAATCCTAAATATTTTCAAATCTCAATCCCAAATCTTTAAGAAATAATTTGTGCGACATTGTAACACTAATTTGCAAGATTCCTCATAAAACCCGAAACAAAAATCCTCAAACTTTTAATAAATTTGCAAAAAATTCAAGAATCTTACAAAATTTTAGAATTCTTTTATACTAAAAGGATATGATTACAAATATACTTAATTTTAAAGGAGTTTAGTATGAAAAAGATTTTGTTAGGAATCGTATTGGCAACTGGCTGTTTAATGGCAAGTGATGGTGCAGCAATCTACAAAAAATGTATTGCGTGCCACGGAGTAAATGCTGAGAAAGTTGCTCCCGGAAGCAAAGGTGGTATAACAATTGCTGGAATGGACAAAGCAAGACTCGTAGAGCAACTCAAAGGTTATGCAGCGGGAACTGCAGATAATGGTGGCGCAAAAGCAATCATGTATGCAAACATGAAAAACTTTAAATTAACTGACGCAGATATTGACGCAGTAGCAGACTATATCTCTAAACTTCCTGCTGCCAAATAATCTTTCTCCCACTTGTTGGGAGATTCTTTTAATCCATGCCTTACTTACAAATAGACTCTCAAAAGTTTTTGCATAATTATCAAATTATTTTAAACACTATTGCCCCTAAAAATCCAGAAAAAATTGCTATTGTTCTCAAGGACAATGCTTATGGGCACGGGCTTAAGCAAATTGCTGAACTTGCTAAACGCGTTAAAATACAAAATGCCTTTGTAAAAAATACTTATGAAGCCTTAGAAATTGCACCATTTTTTTCTTACATTGCAATTCTATACCCCCATTCTCTACCTTACGATTCCCTTTTTAAAGAGGCATTGCAATCACCCAATATTTATTTTTGCGCCCATAGTTTAGAATCTCTAAAAAACTATCCCAAAGGCACAAAGATTGAATTAAAAGTAGATAGCGGAATGCACCGCAATGGAATCGCAAAAAATACATTAAACCAAGCCTTTAAACTCATTGCTCAAAATGCTTTAGAACTCAAAGGAATCTACACACACAATGGATTTGGAGATGATTTCGGTAGTGAATTTTATACGCAAAATACGGAATTTTTAGCAATCAAAGAGGAATCTTTGAAACTCTGCGCACATTACAATCTTCCACGCCCGCGATTCCATTCTCTAAGCTCCTCTGGTGCGTTTCGCGCAAAAGATACACAACATGATTTACAAGATGATTTATTTCGTATTGGAATTGCATTTTATGGTTATTTATGTCAAGATTCTGCCTTTGCTACGCTCAATCTTAAGCCTATTGCGGCACTCTTTGCGCAAAAAATCTCCACCTTAATGCTTAAATCCAATGCAAGGATTGGCTATCACGGCGTAAGCACCTTAAAAGAAAATATAGTTTCCACTTATGACATTGGCTATGGCGATGGATTATTTCGCTTGCGTGAAGGTATGCAAGTCTGTAGTGCAGAGGGATTCAGAATCCTACCTCGCGCCTCTATGGACTGCATTAGCATAGAATCCGCACAGGAAGAAGTTTGTGTTTTCAATGATGCCCGAATATTTGCACAAGCATTCGGAACAATCCCTTATGAGATTTTATCTCATTTGCACGCCTATATCCCAAAAGTTATCATTTAATCTAATGAATCTCCTCAATGCAACACAAAACTAAAATCTATCGGGAAAAATCTCTAAAATCACTCGTTTTTCTAAATCATAAAGCATATAACGAATCGCTTTAAACTTCTCACTTTCCTCAATAAAGTCTATTTTCAAAATCTCTTCAAGCACGCGAGCAGATTCTTGTGCTCGTTTAAAATTAGCAATAAAAACACTTTGAAGGTTTTCGCGATTTTGTTCTTCTTTTGTAGAAACTTTTAAGACATCTTTATTAGAATCACGTGTATCCAACAAATCCAAATAAAATTCTATGCGACATTGATGACGAAGATTTTTAAGTATAGAAGCAAAATTTTTGTGATTGAATCCATAACGCAAAATATCTTCAACTACACGAATCCCTTCGCGCAAGCGATTGAGATTTGCATCTACAATGCGCAAAGTGCGCAAGGAAGAACTTGAATTATTCTCTTGAGTTAAAGATTCCAAGAATTTGAAGCAAAGAAATAAATAAATTTAAGAAGTCTAAATACAAACTCACTGCCGCCATTACAGGGCTATCATATAAGCCACGCACAATATTTTGTGTATCATAAGCAATAAAGATGCTGAACAAAATTGCACCCACTCCCGCCAAAACAACTTGTAGAATCGGGCTTCCCAAAAATAAATTAATCAAAGAACCCACAACTACAACAATCAGTGCAATAAATAGCATTTTACCCATACTTGCTAAATCTTTTTTCGTGCGCAATGCAAAAATACTCATCACACCAAAAATCGCTGTTGTTAGCAAAAATGCTTGAGCTACAATCTCTGCTCCACCTGGCATTCCTAAGATTCTACTAAGAATAGGAGTGAGCGTTAAGCCTGTCATAAAAGTAAAAGCAAAAAGCAACAACAAATTAAGACCTGCTTTTGCTCTTGCGAACATTAAACCAAACAATAAAGCAAATTCCAAAATCACAAATCCAATATAATATTGTGAAACTAAATATCCCAATGCAGAAATTCCAATGTATGCACCCACTGTTGCCGCAAGTAAAGAGCCTGCAAAAAGTTGATAAGTTTGTTTTACAAAACTAATGAGTGCAATATCGCTTTGTGCGAAAGCCTCATTATTTGTTTCATTCTGATAACCTTTATAATTCAAGGGTTTTCTATCGTATAATGACATTTTAGCATTCCTTTATTTTAATTTTAAGGTTGCGATTATATCTAAAATTCACTAAGAATAGCATTAAATATGTTACAATTTTACTTTATTTAAAGAATTATGGAGCAAAATGGAAAAAATTAAAATTTTTATTAATGGATTTGGCAGAATTGGACGCTGTATTACACGTGTTGCGCTCTGTGAAATGCAAGATAAAATTGAAATTGTTGGCATTAATGACCTTGCAAATCCAGAGATTTTAAGCTATCTTTTAACGCACGATTCCGTGCATCAAAATACCTCAATCCAATGTGGAGAAAATTCTTTCATTTTTAATGGTGTCAAAATTCCTTTCTCCCAAAAGAAAACACCCAAAGAGATTGATATTTTAGGGGCAGATATTGTCATTGAAGCAAGCGGTTTATTTTTAACACAAAAAGAAGTGGAATCCCACTTGCAAAAAGGGGCTAGACGCGTGATTTTTTCTGCTCCCGCAAAAGACGATACAAAAACTTTTGTCTTAGGAGTGAATCACAAGGATTATCAAGGGGAAAAAATCATCTCCAATGCGAGTTGCACTACTAATGCACTCGCTCCTATTGTTATGCTGCTAGACGAAGCATTTGGCATAGAAAAAGGAATCTTAACAACCATTCATAGTTATACTAATGACCAAAATCTCATTGATGCGGCACATCACAAAAATGACTTTCGTCGCTCACGCGCAGCAGCGGTTAATATTATTCCAACAACAACAGGTGCAGCCAAGGCATTACACTTAGTTTTGCCACGAATGAAAGACAAACTGCACGGACACAGCGTGCGTGTTCCTGTGCCAAATGTCTCTATGGTCGATTTGAATGTAAATTTACTTCAAAAAACAAGTGCAAAAGAAATCAATACACTTTTCAAAGAAGCAACCAATAACAGACTTCAAGGAATCTTGGGCTTAGATACGAATTTTGGCGTTTCACAAGATTTTGTTAATTGCCCATTAAGTGGCGTCGTAGCACTTGATTTGACTTTCGTATTGGGCGAAAATATGGCAAAAATTATGACTTGGTATGATAATGAATGGGGTTATTCCCATAGAATCTTAGAAATGGCTCATTATATTTTAAAGGACGAAATTTGAAAAGTATAAAAATTTTTATTCATATTTTACTTAGCCTATGTCTATTTAATGAAATTGCGATAGCAGAAAAAGCAAAAACAAATACAAAAAAAGAGTTGCTAAAAAAGAATACACCTTTTGATATTTATGAACTAAAAGGCAAACAAAATGGAACAACCTTATTAGTCATCGGTGGAATCCACGGAGACGAGCCGGGTGGATTCTTTACCCCCGCATTGCTTGTAAATTTCTATCAAATCAAAAAAGGTAAAGTAATTGTTGTGCCAAATTTAAATCCGGATAGCATTTTAGCCTTTAGGCGCGGAGTCTATAAAGATATGAATCGTAAGTTTGCCACTATTAAACGCAATGATCCAGACTTTGATAATGTCCAAGCCATCAAAAAACTTATCACTAATGAAGAAGTTGATTTTATCATCAATCTTCACGATGGACACGGATTCTACCGAGAGAAATGGGAAAACTCCATTTTCAACCCTAAAGCTTGGGGACAAACTTATGTGATTGACCAAAAAACTTTAGACAATGTAGCCTTTGGGGATTTGGATTCCATTGCCAAACAAATAGAGTCCAAACTTAACCAACGCCTACATTATGACTTTCATACCTTTGGTGTGCGCAACACAGAAACGCGCATCAAAGATGAAGAGCAGCAAAATTCTCTTACTTTCTTTGCCATTACACACTTAAAGCCCTCGTTAGCGATTGAAACAAGCAAAAACATCACCGAATTACCCCTTAAAACACTTTATCAACTAAGCTCTATTGAAGCACTAATGGAGATTCTAGGAATTGAATTTGAACGCAAATTTGACTTAAACCTAGAAAATGTCGCTCAAAAAATCAACGATTTTGGTAGCGTCAAAATCAACCATAATGTTACCCTTAAGCTAAATGGAATCCGAAGCTTTATCAATTTTGCTCCGCTTTTAGCGCAAAATAATGTTTTTGATTTCACTCACCCTCTTGGACGCGCAAAAAAAACAAAAGAGGGATATGAAATCTATATTGGGCACAAAAGAATCAGCCTGCTAAAGCCTGATATTTTCCCTATGCAATGCAATGTGAAAGAAGTTGAAATAGAGCTAGACAAAGAAGTAGTAAAAGCAAATTTTGGTGAAACTTTAGATTTCCAACAAAATTTCTTAATTCGCGGACAAACAGGTGTGCGCGTCAATGTGATAGGCTATTCTAAAAAAGGAATTGTGAGCGAACATGGGCTTACCATTAATAAAGAAAATATTGATAAGCGATATTCTTTAGACAAAGCAAAAAGTATCTTTCGTGCAGAATTTTATCAAGGTAAAAATTTCTGCGGTATGATTAATTTGCACATAAAAGAATAACAATGCAATCTCAAAATATTCAAGACAAGCAAAACACGGCAGTTGTATTGTTAAATATGGGAGGACCTAATTCTTTATTTGAGGTGAAAACATTTTTACAAAATATGTTTGCAGACCCTTATATTTTGCCAATTAAAAACAATTTTTTGCGCTCAATAGTTGGGAGCTTTATCGTCTATAAACGTTTGGAGGAAGCACAAAGCAATTATCAAAAAATTGGCGGAAAATCACCTCTTGTTGGACATACTTTTCAATTATGTGCAATGTTGCAAACTATGGAATCGCAAATGTATTTTACCTACGCAATGCGCTATACGCCACCTTTTGCGGACATAGTTGCGCAAGATTTAAAAGAACGCAACATTCAAAAAGTTGTGCTTTTTAGTATGTATCCACATTTTAGTTACACCACCACAACGTCCTCAATGAAAGATATTTTAAGGGCATTTAAAGCAAATAAGTTTGCACCAAAAATAATGCAAGTGGAACGTTATTATAAAAACAGAGCATATAATTTAGCAATAGTAGAACGCATTAAAGAGGCATTAGGTGGAGAGGATTGCAGAGATTTTCATCTTATATTTTCTGCACACTCCCTACCACAGAGAAATATAAGCAATGGAGACCCTTACCAAAAAGAAATTTTAGAAAATGTAGAGATTTTAAAGTCACTTTTTAAAGAGTTTGGACTGGAGTTTGCAAGCATAAAAGTCGCTTATCAATCCAAAATTGGACCCATTAAATGGCTTGAACCTAATCTACAAGACATTTTACCCTATTACCAAAATAAAAAAATGTTAATTTACCCGATTTCTTTTACAATAGACAATTCAGAAACAGACTTTGAACTCTCCTACCAATATAAACTAGAAGCGCAAAAATACAAGATTCAAGACTATCGTGTCGCAAAATGTCCCAATAGCGCACAAGATTTTGCAACTTGCATTTTAGAGCTCATTCAAAATGCAAAACCACTTAAAAATGAGTGAGATTTGCACCTCAACCCAAAGCAAACCGCTGCGCTCTTAGGGAATTCTGTATTGGCGAAAAAGGGATTCCCCTCTGTCGTTGTGAGGAATGAAATGACGAAGTAATCCATAATCTAGCATAAATTAAACTTTACAATAGAATCTTTAAGGGCAAGATTCTGCATTATGGATTTGCGCTTGCGACTTCTCACAATGACAAACAATGATACAAAATAAAGATTCTATCCTTTATCCCGCAAATTCAAATAATCCCTCAACTCCCTCTCTAACTTCTCTTGCAAAGATTGCGGGGAGAGAATCCTAATAAATGGCAAAAAGCATTTGGCGAGATTTAAAACCTCACCCTCATAGCTAAAGTGGCATTCTACGATGAAATCCCTTTGCGATTCCTCTATAATTTTATATTTTATTAAGAAATTCTTGCGAAAAATATATTCCCTCGCTTCGTTAGAAATGCACAAACGCACTAAAATAGGATTCTGCGAAATCCAAGCGGTAAGGCTTTGGTTGATTGCATCAATGATTTTTTCACTAGGCTTAAAGCCTTGCAAAACATTCAAACAACTAATTTTGGATAATGTAAAATACTTCAAAATCCCCTTTTCTTCCGCAAGCAAATACCAAATGCCATTATGATGCGTGAGCGCATAGGGATTTGCCTCCCTTTTCTTTTCTTCGTAGGTAAATTTTATCGTTTGGTAATGGCAACTTGCTTGTTTTAATTGCAAAAAGATATGCTCAATACTTGCAGGGGATTCTATATGGTGGTTTTTAATAAGAATCTTTGGAGTATCCTTTGGATTCTCTCTTTCATCTAAAATATGGGGGGGGGGGGCAGAATATGCGCGTTGGAATCTTGCTTGGAGCTTAGAATCTCACCAAGTAATGGTTCATCTAGTTTTGGGTAGAGATTCTCTATCCCGCTAAAATACGCGAAACTCCTAATATCCTTTAGTCCATAAAGCCCTAAAGAATGCTTATCCAAACAATAACACTCCTCTTCGTCCCTCACGATTTCTAAAAAATTAAATCGCTCATTTAAATCCCGCTGAATCGTGCGCTTACTAACCCCAAACTCACGCGACAAATCCTCTATGGTAAATCTCTCGCCACTAATGAGCTTCTTTAGGATTAGGGCTAGACGCATTGCAAGTGTGTCGTGTCCTTGTTTCATTTTATCCCTTTTAAAGATTTATTATAACACACAAATATCGCACTCACTAACGTTGTTTGATTTAAATTTTATTTGCTTTTGTGAGATTCTACAAGCAATAGCAGTAATTATAATAAAAATGGATTGGCAAATAATTTTCTTGCGACAAATCCTGTCATAGCGGCTTTGTATAATTTACATGATATTTTTAATAAAAGGAGTCAGCTATGGCATACAGATATGACCAAGATTTAGAGTTTTTAAGAGAGAAGGAGCTAAGTAGTCAAGATTTAAATGACTTAGTAGAAGTCCTTACAGGCGAAGAAGGCGATAGACGCTTAACTGAAATGCTTACTCAGAATGATTTATATAAGCGATTTTATCCCAATCATAAAGAATATTTAGATTTAGTTCTTGAGGAATTACAATGTTTTGGTGGAAACACGATTATAAACATATTGCGTGGCGGAGGTGTCCTATATAAAGAGATTTTATGCGATGTGTGTGATAAACTTAAAGTTAACTATGATAAAAAATCTCCAACTGAATTAATAGAACAAAATATGTTTATGAAACTCGCAGTGGATGTTTTCTCCAAAATGGACAAAGATGAAGTAAAAAAGGTAGCAGAATCAATGAATGTGAAAGATTTACCATTGGTCCAGAGCTGGTTGCTTATGCGCAACTTGCATTTAGGGCTGGAGGATTCAAATCCTATCAAATGACACTTATTGTAGCTAATTATATATGGAAAGTATTGTTTGGGCATGGATTACGACTCACAACTAATGCTTCCCTTACAAGAATATTATCCATCTTAGCAGGTCCTATTGGTTTGACAATCACAGCACTATGGACTGTGTGGGATATCGCTGGTGCTGCTTATAGAGTAACGGTTCCAGCAGTGATTCAAGTGGCATTCTTGCGACAAACTTACAAGGAAATAAAATCTGGCAGCATAAAACGAGACAATACGAATAATTAAAAGGAGTAGGCAATGTCATTAATCTATTTAGGAAAAGAAATTTATGATTGGCTTAATAACTGCAAAAAAACAAAGCAATACCATAACGAAACAGAAACAAATTTAAATCAGGCATTTTTATCTTTTGAGGCAACCAATCAAAAATTACAAAATGCCTTTGGGGAGCTAGGACGACTACAAACACATATTCTTCAGAGTAACCTCAAAGAATATGAAAAACTTGCGGAAAAATTAGTAGGCATTAATGACTTGGATTTGCAAGGTATGAGTGGAACAGAGATTATGGATTTAAAAAATCTTGATAAATCTATTGTGGCTATCAATGAGATTATTGTCGGGTTAATAGCTAGCGGTGTATCTGGAGCTATGGCAGGATTTGGTGCGTTTGGTGCGGTAGGAATGTTCGCAACCGCTTCTACTGGCACAAGTATTAGCACATTAAGTGGTGCTGCAGCCACAAAAGCAACTCTAGCTTGGTTTGGCGGGGGAAGTATAGCAAGTGGTGACTTGGGTATGGCTGGGGGAATGTGGGTGCTAGGAGGTATTGCTGCGATTCCAGCTGTCGCTACCTTGATTATGATTCTAGGCAAAAATGCCGAATCTGCAAAATACAAAGCATTAGCCCAATGGTGCAGCACTAAAGCCTTAATAGAAGAGATAAAAGCAGAAATTCTAGCAAAACAACAAGTCATCAATAAAGCACAAGAAAAAACGAAAGACTTGTTTAAAAGCAGTGATTTACTGATGAAACAAATCGGCATTGTAGAATATATCTCAAAAACACAAGGAAAGAGCGTAAGCAAATGGAATCTTTCCTTAAAAAATGCGATGAAAGACTACAAAAAATTGAGCAATTACGCAATAAAAAAAGTCTTACACAAAGCGAGGAAAAAGAATTAAAAAAAACTTGAAAAATTGCAAAAAATTGATAAACAAAAGGCAATGGAAGCAGATAAACAAGCACGAGATGAAATTAATGCAAAGATTAATAAAACTTATTACACGAGTAAGAAATTTATATTAAATTCTGCAAAAACTTCCGTGAATGAAGGTTATAAAATGGGAATGCAACAAGCATTAGGGATAATTATAGTTGAATTTTTTACCGCTGTATTAGAGGAAGTTGAGGATATTTTCAAAAAAGGGTTTTATACTTGTGAAAACTTTTTTGAGAGCTTGAAAATACGCTTAAAAAAAATTGCAGACAAAGTAAAACAAGCATTAATTGGTAAATATAAAGAAATCGTCAAATCATTTGGCGATGGTTTTATGTCAGGAATTTTATCTAATCTTACTACAACAATCATTAATATTTTTGCAACAACCTCCGCTAGACTTGTAAGAATCATAAGAGAGGGTATATTTTCTTTTTTTAAAGCAATCAAGTTGGTTTTATTTCCGCCAGAAAATTTAACGCAAGAGCAAGTTTGGTATGAAGCAAAAAAACTCATTGTAAGCGCAATCATTGTTGGACTTGGCGTTTTGATAGAACAAGGTATAGAAGCATTTTTAACCTCTCTTGGACTCGGAGCTTTTGCAAATGTATTAACAAGCGTCTTTGTTGGTGTGCTCACAGGCATTTCCATAGCTATTGCAATGTATTGGCTAGATACGAACCAAAAAAGCGTAGAACAAATGCGCTATGAAGCTATTTCTAAATTATGCGCAGAAAACCTCCCCCAACTCATAGCGGAGCGGGAGGAAATAGAGAGGCTAATAGAATCCACGCACAAGGAGCGGTTAATGACACTTGATAGCTCGTTTGCAGATTGCGCAATCGCAATGGAGAATAACGATGTTGACGCCTATACTGAAGCATTACAAAAGATTAACGCACTTTGGGGCGCAGAACTAAAAATCAAAACAATGCACGATGTCAAAGCAATTCTGCAAAAGCCAAATAGAACAGGCTGCTTAGAATGGTAGAATCCAAATCTTAGATTCCGATTTAATAAGTCTTTGCGGATTTTAAAGGAGTAGCAATGCTATGGGCGATTTTGAGTGCTATTTTGGGACTTATTTTAATCCCGCTCATTCTTTTCCTTAAGGCGATAGTGCCTCTTTTGTTTATTGTGATTTTTGGATTATCCCCTTACGCCCTTGTAGCAGTGCTAGGATTCATAGGCTTATGGCTTATCTTTTCTTACCACAACGCAAAGGATTCTTAGAATCCTTAAATCGTCATTGTGAGGGCAACTCGTGGTGCGCCCCCGCTGCCATTGCGAAGCCTAGAGGCTCTGGCGTATCCCTGCTATCATTGCGAGGAGCGAACGAAGCGAGTAACGAAGTAATCCATAATTTAGAATCCCGCCTTAAATTTACTACTTACTTTTTTAAGATTCCATTGTCTTATTTACTGAAGTTTAATATTATAGATTGCCACGAGACAAAGCCCTGCAATGAAGCGGTGGTGTGATTTTGCCACTTAGTCATTGTGAGAAAATTTGAAAAATTTTCGTTGCGCACTATGTAGCAATTCGCTCACACTTACAAATCTAAATTTAAGCATATCTTAAAGGCGAACAATGGAACCATAAAAAGGCTTTGGATAGATTATAGATTGCTTCGGGCACACCCTCGCAATGACGCGGTGATAGAATCTCATCTTAGAGATTCCATTGTAGATGTTTAGGATTCCGCGCCCTTACTTTCTGACTTCAAATTCCCACTAGAAAACTTCTCTTTAATGTTTTCAAGCTTATCCTTAATTGCATCAGTATAGCCATAATCACTGCAAAAAACTTGTTTTTTGTCAATCTCCTCATCAAGCCACTTCTTAGCAATCCAACCTGCCGCAAATCCTACAACAAATCTAAGCATAATGCCTCCTTAAATTAATTTATAGATTTCTCTATGGGCAAATTATAAACCAACAAGATGACAGGATATGTCGCGAAATTTATTTTGTGGAGTTATGTAATAGGATTCTATGTATCCAATGATTTGTGCAGATTCTATGCTCTCACAATGGACAATAATTCTTAATAATAAAAAAGAAAGGTAAAAAAATAGATTCCAAACAAGGGCTATTGTGCCCCATTAACGCATTGTTAAATCTTTATAATCTTACAAAATAGCAAAGCCTAAGCTCTGCTATTTGCTACACTTTCGCCTCTTCGCGCCTTTGTAGATACTCCCAATATTCATCAACTCTCTTTTGCCATTCTGTGATTAAATGCTCATTTTCCGGCTTAAAGAGATGCTTAAATCTCGCTTGTGCGCCTAGATAATCACGCACAGGAACGACATTTTTCGGGCGATAAGTGATTTTTAGCTCTCGTCCATTGATAATTTCAAAGAGCGGAAATACAAGAGAATCTACTGCTAAATCACTCATTTCAATCGTTTGATTAGAGGGGAATCTCCATTCTGTGGTGCAAGCACTCATTGCGTTGATAAAAGTTGGTCCCTCTGTTTCAATTGCAGTTTTGATTTTTTTACTCATATCTTTCCATTTATTAGGCGCAACTTGTGCCACATAAGGTGCGCCGTGCGCTGCCATAATGAAAAGTAAATCTTTCTTTCTGTCCTTTTTGCCATAGCTTACGCGTCCTGCTGGTGTAGTAGTTGTAGAAGCACCAAGCGGTGTAGAACCACTCCTTTGCCCCCCTGTGTTCGCATACACTTCATTATCTAAGCACACATAGGTGAAATCATGCCCTCTTTCAAAGCAACCACTAATAAATTGAAATCCAATGTCATAAGTAGAACCATCACCACCAAAGGCTACGAATTTTGGTTCTTTATCACTATAAAGCCTATTTTTGCGCTTTAATGCCTTATACATTGCCTCTGCACCTGCAATAGCTGTGGAGCTATTCTCAAATCCAATATGAATCCAAGGAGTATCCCAAGAAGTATAGGGATAAACTGCGGTGCTTACTTCCAAACAACCGGTAGAAGTTGCAATCAACAAAGGGTGTTCTGTGGCATTTAATACTTCACGCACAATCATTCCATGTGCGCAACCCGGACATAAAAGATGCGCACCTTCAAATCGCTCACTTGCTCTTGAATATTGTTTCAAATTTTTAATTTCACTCATTTCGCACTCCTTAATTAAATCCAAGTTTTGGACCTCTAAGCCCAATAAATTGCTGTGTTGGGTGCGTTAGCTTCCCTGCTTTTGCATTTGCCTGTAATTCTTTTAGAATCTCTTGTAGATTGCTTTGTGTCAAGTCGCGTCCGCCCAATCCATAAATATAATTGCTTACCATAGGTTTATTTGCGCCGTGATAAAGTGCTGCTACACCTTCATTATAAAGCATTCCCATTGCACCTGCAGGCAAACTTCTGTCTAAAAATGCTACCGCTTTAACTTTGCTTAAACTTTCACAAAATGCCAAATAGGGAAATGGTCTAAGCGAACGAATACTTACAACACCCGCTTTAATACCATTTTTCCTTGCTTCTTTTGTGGCGATTCTTGCAGATTCCACCGTTGTACCAAGTGCCACGATTGCAACTTCTGCATCTTCCATATCATATTTTTCTACGATATTATATTTACGCCCTGTGAGTTTTTCAAATTCTTTAAAAGTGCGCTCAATCACACCCATAGAATTCATAATTGCATTGTGTAACTGCGCTTTATGCTCAAAATGCCAATCCTCTTCTGTTTGTGCCCCATAAGTTGCTGGACGCTCAAAGTCTAGCATTGCATTTTTAGGTTTGTAATCACCAATAAATTTATACGCCTCTGCATCTTTTAGTGGGCGCACACTCTGTGCTGTATGCGAACAAATAAATCCATCTTGATGCACCATAACCGGTAAGCGCACATCGTAATCTTCTGCGATTTTAAACGCCATAAGGTTGAAGTCATACGCCTCTTGTGGATTATAGGTGCATAGATTAATCCAACCTGCATCACGCCCCAAATACATATCCGAGTGGTCTCCATTGACATTTAGAGGACTTGCAAGGGCGCGATTTACGACATTTAGCACGATTGGCAAACGCATACCAGAGGCTTGGTATAGCACTTCCACCATCAAAGCAAATCCTTGTGAGCTCGTTGCTGTTGCTACGCGTCCGCCTGCTGCTGCTGCGCCCACACAGCCACTCATTGCGGCGTGTTCGGATTCCACCATTACGAACTCTCCATCAATGTAGCCATTTGCTAAGAAAGTCGCGTAATTTTGCACAATCGGCGTTGATGGTGTGATAGGATATGCAGAAACAACATCAATCTGTGCTTGTCTCATTGCGTGGCTTGCTGCCATATTTCCATCCCAAACTTCTACTTCTTGTAATTCATAGACTTCTGCCATTATTAATCCTTTTTCTTTTCTTCTTTTTTAGGCCATTTGCTAAGTGCATTTTCATTGCTCTCATAATCACTAAACATCAAAAGAGATTTTGGATTTGTTGGGCATACATCTACACACACGCCACAGCCTTTGCAATGCACATAATCTACGCCGCTCATTTTTTCATCTCGCACCAAAATTGAAGAATCTGGGCAATAAACCCAACAAAAATAGCAATTAATGCAATGCTCTACATTATGCACAGGTTTTTCTACACGCCAATGCGCTACACTTGCCTTATAAGAGCTATCCTCACGATAATTTCTAGAATCTGCGTGTTTTTCTACCGCTGCATTACCTTTATCAAAAGGGAACAGCACAGAACCCGCTTCAAACTCGTTCCAACCTTTATAATTCATTTTTTACTCCTATTTTACTTCGTTATACGCTTTTCTAATTACTTCCATATTTGCATCAATGATTTTTTGTGGAAGTTTTTTGCCTAATACTTTTTTGAAAGATTCCAAGAAAAAGTCCAACTCCAACGCACCCGAAATTTTCAAAAATGCTCCAAGCATTGGTGCATTAGGGATTGACTTGCCAAAAGCCTCTAAAGAAAGCCCAATACAATCTAGTATATAAACTTCCTTGCCTTTAAGCTCTGGTTTGGATTTTAAAAATTCCTCTTTACTTAAGTGTGTTGTAATAATGTATTTTGTGGAATCTTTTTCGTTTGCGCAAATATCTGTGATATACACTAAACCAGGGTCAATGACTAAGATATAATCTGGATTCATAAATTTTTCGTGGTTAAGAATTGGACTTTCATCAATTCTATTATACGCTGTCATTGCTGCACCTCTTTTTGCTGAACCATAAAATGCAAAAGCCTGCACTTCCTTGCCTGTCCCTGCAATCACATCTGCCAAACCTTTTGCTCCTGTTACTGCACCTTGTCCTGCACGGCTATGCCATCTAATTTCAAGCATAATGCCTCCTAAATTTAATTTTTAAAGTTACGACTTAATTTTAAAGAAAACGCGCTTAAAAAAATTACTTTTTTGTTTCATAAGTTATAGAAAAATCTTCCAATGTGTAAAAATAACCCATTATTATTATTTGGAATCACGGCAACAAAAATAATCTAAAAATATTAAAATAGAATCTAAAAGGTAAAGAATTTGAAAAATACTGCAGTTTTTATTTGTAGAGCCCTTCTAAAAGGGCTTGGATTATTTTTTGTTCTCTTTGATGTATTCCATCACCATAGCATACGCTTCGTCTTTAAGCTCTAATTTTTTGCGTTTTAGCTCGGCTAATTCCATACTTGAAGCGTGTTCTCTACCCTCTGAAATATCTTGGATCTTTTGGTCTAATTCGTTATGCTCATCAAAAATTTTGGCAAAATGCGCGTTCTCTTGCTTTAAAACGCTAATCTCATCTCTATATTCGTGTAACATTGGCTCTCCTTTTAAAGATAAATTAATATGTAAATTATAAACAAAATTGCCTTAATGCTTACCATTTTTGCAAAATTTTAGATAATCTTGCTTAAATTTACGAACGATAATCCGCATTAATTTTGACATATTCGTGTCCTAAGTCGCAACCATATGCCACATAGGATTCTGTGCCCTTACCAATCTCACAAATAATTCTAAAAGATTCCCGTTTTAGAACTTCTGCAGCTTTTTTTTCATTTTCACCATCAAAATAAATCATGCCTTTTTGATAAACACACACTTCATCAAAATAAATTTCTAATGTCTTAGGACTACATTCAATCCCACTTGCTCCGATCGTTGATGCGATTCTACCCCAATTAGGGTCGCAACCAAACAATGCAGTTTTAACAAGCAAAGATTGACTTAACGCCTTGGCTACTTTTTGCGCTTCTTTTGAGGTTTTTGCACCTCTTACTTCAAAGGCAACAAGCTTCGTCGCACCCTCGCCATCACGCACAATATCCGTTGCAAGTTTGTGCATAATCTTTTCTAACACAAAGCCGAATGCTTCCTTATTATATGCTCCACTCTTGCCATTACTTAAAAGCAAAATCGTATCATTTGTAGAAGTATCACCATCTACGCTAATTGCATTAAAAGTGTTTTCAGCAGCATTTTGTAAAAGATCTTTCATATCCGACTTTGGAATCTCCGCGTCTGTGGCGATAAAACATAACATTGTTGCTAAAGAGGGATTAATCATACCTGCGCCCTTGCACATCGCACCAATTTTAAAGCTAGTCTTATCCTCTAGCACAACTTCAAAAGCAATGGTTTTACTAAAGCGGTCTGTCGTCATAATTGCATTTGCTGCTTTTGCATCGTCTTTTTTTGTCAAATCAAATTTCAAAAAAGATTCTACAATTTTTGTCTTTGGAAGCTGCACACCAATCACTCCGGTAGAACTCATAATCGGATTATAAATCATAGGAAATTTACCTTTGGCTTCGTCTAATATTTCTTTGACATTTGCTACACCTTCATCACCTGTTAAGGCGTTCGCATTTTTAGAGTTAATTAACACGAAATTCGTTTTGAAATTTTTATCATATTCTTGATAATGCAAAATGGGTGCGGCGCAAAATTTGTTTTGTGTAAAAATCGCTTCTACTTCACACAAAGAATCCGAATAAATAAAAGCCACATCAGGTTCTCCATTGGGCTTTAATCCTGCACTTACTCCGTCGCAATAAAACCCCTTTGCTACCGCGATTCCACCTTGTATTGGGAAAAAACTAAACATATTTTAACTCCTCTGGCTTATCTTTTTTAAAGATAAGCTGTTTTGTTAGATGCACACCATGTGAAGTGCCAATCACAAGTAATTTGCATTCGCTTGTTACTAAAGTGTCCCCATTAGGCATAGAAATAAATTTGCCATCTTTTTGCGTAATCCCCACAATAGAAGTCTGTGTAATCTCACGCACATGGGCTTCTTTAAGCTTTTTTAGGACGAGCCAAGAATAACGAGGCACAACAATTTCTTCTAAATCAAGCGGTGTATCCTTTTGATAGGCAAATCTCTCCAAAAGATTCTCCATATCTGGGCGCGTTGCCATTGCATTAACTCTTTGAGCAAACAGCTTTGAGGGAGACACAGCGTAATTTGCACCAAGTTTTTTAAGCTTTTCCTCATCTTCATTATTATCCGCATTACCAATAATAAAATAAGGTTTGCGCCCCAATTCACGCTCATAAAGCCTCACAGAGGCAATTTGAGCAATATTATCTGCAATATTATTGGACAATGTAATCACCCCACGCGCACTAGAAAGATGGCATTTGAGCATTGCAATTTCTGTATGTGGGTCTTCGTTAATAAAAAAAGGATAATGATATTTTTGCGCAATATCTTCTAACGAATCGTTACGATCCACCACTACAAAGGGAATGTGTGCCTCACGAAATTGCTGTGATAGCTGTATCGTGTATTCATTGTGATAACAAATGATAAAATGATTTTTTAATCGCGCAATTTTGTAAATCATATTACGTTCCTTAATAATTGGAATCAGTTTTCCCCGACTAAGTATATCAATCACACTAACAACACAGAAGCTTAAAACAAGCGAACCTGCCAACATTACAAAAGCGGTATAAAAGATAGTCAAGTCATCAAACTCACCCTCATCTAATGCGCCAAAACCTGTTGTAGTAAAAGTATAAGAAGCCTGAAAAAATGCGTCAATTAAACCATAGTCTGTAAAGACTAAATAGCCAAGTGTGCTGATTATTAAACCTGCAAAAATTAATAAAAAAGACGCACGGAAAGGTTTTAATTGCTCATAGAGCAAACCAGACATATCAATATCTGGCTTTTGAGTACCTTCCCAATGGAGAAATTTTTTGAGCCTATCAAAAGCCACAGCTCAACCCTGAACTAAGGATTAAGAGTGTTTTTTCATAGTGCGCAATGTGGAAGCTGCGATTCTTACTTTCATTGTCCTGCCGTCTTCTAATTTAATTCTCACGGTTCTTAGATTCGGCAAAGATCGCTTTCTCGTCTTATTGTTTGCGTGGCTTACATTATTGCCAACCATTGGACCTTTACCTGTAAAAAAACATTTTCTTGCCATTTCCTAACCTTTTAAATCTTAAAATTAAATATTGCCAATAAATAAACTTTGGATTCTATCTCAAACTAAATAATAGAAAGTTTAAATTCTCTTAATTTAGCTGTTTTTTGATTTCCTGCACAATATCAAAGCCGTGATTAAGTGCAGCTGCAATAGAACCACCATTTTTGTATAAAATGTCTCCCGCAATATAAACGCCCTCAACTGAACTTTGATGTTTGTCATCTGTGAGAGGAACACCATCAGCATCTAATTCTACACCACATTTGCGCAAGAAATCTACAGGAGCTATTCCTCCAATTGCATAAATTACACGTTCATATATTGCACTTGTTCCGTCGGTGAAATTAACCTTTACTTTGCCCTCTTGGTCTTCTAAGCTTTCAATATCTACGCCGAGTTTGGGCTGAATTTTGCCATTTGTAAAACACAAATCCAAGTTTTCCTGATTTGTCTCATTGATTCTTGCAAATTCTTTCCTACGATAATTTAAAGTTACAGGATTCGTTTCACTAAGCACACACGCATATTCTACCGCGGAATTTCCTCCACCAACAACTAAAATATTCTCACCATCTACACAACTATTTGCATTAAAATTGACGAGATTTTTAATACTATTTGGAATCGCATAGCTTGGTTTGTTAGGTTGCCCCATTTTTCCGATAGAAATCACAACAAATTTCGCTTTAAATTGCGTATTTTTGGCAGTATAAATAAGAAAATAATCCTTTTCTTTTTTGATAGATTCCACTTCTGTCTGAAATTGTACTTCAAAACCATTTTCTTGAATGATTTTATCAAATAAATCTAAAGTGCTTTCCTTTGTGCCATCGCAAAAATAAATGTTCCCATTCAACTCAACTTTTTGTCCTTTGTAATCTTTATCTACGCGTTTTTTATCTTTGTAAAACTTGCGAATCGTGGTAGAATGCCCCTCGCCCTTTTCAAACAAAATGACATCTTTAATACCTAAAACCATTGATTCTACTGCCGATGCGATTCCACCCGGACCGCCACCTACAATTGCAATATCATAAATTTCTTTCATTAATTATCCTTTGAATTCTTTTTTGAATTATCCCTTGCTGCGTGGCGCAAATCCTCTTCACTATCAAACAAAACGCCTTGCATCATTTTTTTTTCATCATCAAATTGCCCACTTTTTAAGCCCCACAAAAAAGCAATCAGACCGATTAATCCAATCACAATACTTGTCGCAAGCATTACGGCAACCATTGTTGTATTCATAGCATTTTCCTTAAAAAAGGCAAAAGGGATTCTATATGCAATCCCATTGCATTAGAGGTTGCACCAACTTGTCGCTTAAGATAGTTTTGATGGAAACCTTCTATCATTACTGCGCCTGCCTTATTTGCCCACAAACCACTTTGCAAATAAGATTCTAAATCTTGTGGAGCAAAAGGAAAAAGCTCAAAATAAGTCTGGCTTAAATCCATATAGAAAAACTGCTCACAATGCAAAATTGCGCAAGTTAGAATCGTCAAACTTTTACCATTTTGCGATTCCAAAAACACACTTGCTTCTGCTTTATTTTTCGCCTTGCGTTGTAAAACTCCGCCACAATCAATCACGCTATCTACAATCAAAAGCGGTGATTCTAACCCATAAAGATCTAACGCGCTTTTGTGTTTGCCAAGTGCCGCTTGATAGACAAAAGACTTGGGCTTATCTAAAGGCAACTGCTCCTCATCAAACCCATTATCACATTGAACAAAAGGAATCCTATGCGCTTCTAAAATTTGCTTTCGTGATTTGGAAGCAGAACATAAGCGCAACATAAAATTCCTTACACCTCAAGATAAACTTAAAATTATAATCTTATTAAAATTATATTTTAATAAGATTCATTAATTTTTAAAACTAACCGCCACAACCGCAATAGCAAATCCGCCATCATGAGAAAGAGAAAGGCTTAGAGAATGGAGGTTAAAATATTCCATTTTTTCATTACTTAAATGCAGGAGCGGAGCACCCTTTTGGTTCTTGGAAATCCATATATCGTGGAATCCCAATTCCTTTCCGATTCCACATTTTAATGCCTTTGCACAAGCTTCTTTTGCCGCCCAAAATCCTGCAAGACTTTGAGGATTTTTAGCAATTTGTATTTCAGAATAATTTAAGAATTTTTGCAATCCTTTTTCTCCAAATTTTGCTAATAAAGATTCTATGCGCTGAATTTTGACAATATCTACTCCCACATCAAACATTATTGCACTACAAATTCAGTAAAAAAGATATTAACAACTCTACCATCTACCAAAAATTCGTTCAAGCGTTCTATAATTTCTTCTTTCAACTTTTGCTTGCCTTTAGCTGTCTGTACTTCTTCAAATGTTTTTGAACTAAGAATTGAAATAATCACATCACGCAAAACACCTCGTTTTGTTTCAAGCTCTGTCTGCATTTCAGCAATGCTAAGCTCTAATGAAATAGAAGTTTTAAGATAACGTTTGCCGCCTCCAGAAGTCATCAAATTAACAATAAATTGGTCCAAAGGATACATTGGTCCAACACTTAAGAGGTTACTATTGGGATTAGCGGCACTCCCTTTATTTGCTGCACTTTGTTGTTGAGGAGCAGCAGTCGGTCCTGCTTCTGGCTCATCTCCTCCGCTAAAAATCAAAATCGCAACGACAATCAAAATAATCAATAACAATGCAACGACACCAATGATGATGAAAAGTAGCATTTTATTCTGTTTTAAGCCTTCAAGTTTGGATTCTTTTTTGGTTTCTTCTTCTGCCATTTTCTCTCCTTTAATAAAAATTCTATTATATAAAATCTTTTTTTAAATTTTCAAGTTTTACATTTTTAAATAACTTCCAAGCCATTTTAACTCATTTGGATATCGTCTAAACAATTCACTCACATTCGCATCATCAATGTGTCCATCAATATCAATAAAAAAGCAATAGTCAAAATCATTTCCTGTGCGCTTAGGGCGAGATTGAAAAAAGGTCATATTAATATTTAAATCTTTCACATCATAAAGCAGACGATGAATTGCACCGGGCTTGTCGTCGTTTGCCAAAATTGCAAACAAAGAAGTTTTGTCTTTGCCGCAAGGTTGATTTTTGAAATTGCTAATCACAATAAAACGCGTTTTGTTGTCTGAATTGTTCTCAATATTTTCAAACAAAATTGGCGTGCTATAAAGTTTCGCTGCAATGGGTGAGCATATAGCAGCACATTTTGGATTTTCTTTTGCAAGCTGCGCCGCACGTGCAGTAGAATCTACCGGAATTCTCTGAATATGGTCTAAAGAATGCTCACTTAAGAAATTAGAACATTGTCCAAAAGCAATGTCTTTAGAGTAAATAACCTCAATTTCTTGAATTTTTTGTGTCTGACTTGCAAAACAATGATGAATCGGTATATAAATTTCAGCTACAATTTTTAACTCTGTGCTTCTTAGCAAATCCAATGTTTCCCCTACGAC
The DNA here is from genome assembly GCF_003364315.1 of Helicobacter ganmani. Classification (NCBI taxonomy): domain Bacteria; kingdom Pseudomonadati; phylum Campylobacterota; class Epsilonproteobacteria; order Campylobacterales; family Helicobacteraceae; genus Helicobacter; species Helicobacter ganmani. The sequence continues at coordinate 62,439 of NZ_NXLS01000005.1, forward strand.
ACCATTTTGACTATTTTCAATCGGAATCACTGCATAACTTGCACATTGATTTTCTACACTTTTGACGGCTTGTGTAATGGTATTGTGAGAAAAATATTCACACATTGCGCCAAACCTGCTTTCTGCCGCTTGATGCGTATAGCTTCCAAGAGGACCAAGATACGCCACGCGTTCTGGCGATTCCAAATTACGGCTGACTGCAAAAATCTCCGAATAAATTGCCTCAATCGCTGCTCTATTGAGTGATAAAGAGCCTTTAGAATGCAATCTATCAATGATTTCTTTTTCTCTCTCTGGACGATAAATAGGGGTATTACTCTGCAACTTTGCTTTGCCAATGCGCTTGACAATCTCCATACGCTTTTCTAATAATCCCAAAATTTCATCATCAATGCTATCAATCTCTCTTCTAAAATTTTGTAAATTCATCTTAAGATTCCTTCATAAATAATCTTTTTCTAACACAATCAAATCTTCTATGCACTCCCTTTTGCGGACTAATCGTATAGCTCCATTCTCAACTGCAACCTCTGCACAGCGCGGGCGAGAATTATAATTACTTGCCATACTGAACCCATACGCTCCAGCACTAAGCACTGCTAGCACCTCCCCATTTTGCAAAGAAGGTAAGGAAATGTTTTTGCCCAAATAATCTCCACTCTCACAAATTGGACCTACGACATCTGCACTACTTAATTCTTGCGATTCTGTGTTAAGTGGCACAATCTGATGATACGCATCATAAAAACTTGGACGAATTAAATCATTCATCGCACCATCTACGATCACGAATCGCTTATTTTGATGCATTTTTTGATAAAGCACTTTTGTCAAAAACACGCCACTATTTCCCACGATAAATCTACCCGGCTCACAAATAATTGTTAAATCCAATCCCCGCAATTCCTCTAAAATTGCTTGTGCGTAATCATAAGGATTGATAGTTGTTTCATCACTATAAGTGATTCCAATCCCACCACCTATGTCAAAAAACTTAATCTCAATTTTGAGTGCCAATAAACTATGCGCAAGTTGTGCAATTTTGCGTGCAGACTCCGCAATGGGCTTGAGCTTGGTTAATTGGCTACCAATATGAAAATGAATCCCAATAGGCTCTAAGTATTTGGAATGATGTGCCAACAAATACATACCCTTAGCCTCTTCAATGCTCACACCAAATTTATTTTCTTTTAGCCCTGTGGAAATATAAGGGTGTGTTTGCGGGTCAATATCTGGATTGACACGTATAGAAATCCTCGCTGGAACTCCTAACTCTTGCGCACAAGATTCCACAAGCAACATTTCCTCTTTGGATTCTACATTAATAAATAAGATGCCAATGCGTAAAGCCTCTTGAATCTCAAAAGCTTGCTTGCCCACGCCACTATAAATGATTTTATACTTTGGAATCCCTGCCAAAATAGCACGTTGAATCTCACCCAAAGAAACACAATCCGCCCCGCTTTCCAAACTAGCCAACTTTTTGATAACGCTTAAGTTAGAGTTTGCTTTTAATGCATAGCAAATCATTGTTTTTCTTCCGCCAAAAGCCGCTTTCATCTGCGCATATCTTTCTTGGATTCTATCCAAATCATAAACATATAAAGGTGTGCCAAAGTCTTTTGCAGCCTTTTGTAATAAATCTTTATCAAAATTTCCATCAAGTTTAGGGATATTTTGGGATTCTATATTTTTCATTTTTTCTGCTCTTATTTTTCTAGTTGAATTTACAATTATAATCAAAAATGCCTTAAATCTTTAAACTAAAATTAGTTACACTTTCAAACTTAAGTTCATAGTATTAAAGGTTCAAAATATAATGAAAGATAAAATTGTTTTATTTGACTTAGATGGCACACTGATTGACTCTACACAAGCAGTCTATGAGGGTATTTGTAAAGCTTGTGAATCTCTTAATCACCCTACTCCGAGCTACGAAAAAGTCAGCTTGCAAATTGGACACACGCTTGAAGATATGTTTAAAACTTTTAATGTAGAATCTCCCAAGATTCCAGAATTTATCGCAATTTATCGGGAACATTATGGAAAAATTTGTATCCCCAAAACACATTTGCTAAACAATGCGCAACAAGCAATTACAGAAGCGTATTCATTCGCACATTTAGGAGTTGTAACCACAAAAACAGGTAAATACTCTAAAATTATCTTGGAACATCTCAAAGTCCTAGAATACTTCACTTGTGTGATTGGTAGAGAAGATGTCAAGGAAGCAAAACCAAGTGCTGAACCTATTTTATTGGCTCTAAAATCAATGCCAAAGGATATTACGAAAAACCACATTTATATGATTGGAGATACACCTTTGGATATTCAAGCAGCAAACAATGCAAATATCCAAAGTATAGGCGTGCTAAGCGGCTATGCGAGTTTGGAGTTATTGCAATCTTATACAAGTTGTATTGTTAAAGATTCCCTAGAGGCTGTGCGCAAGATTCAAACTTTGTAAGTTTATCCTTATCATACAAATTCGCGCCGTTGCAAGATTCTGTTTTGGAATCGTGGTGCATATTGTCTTTAAAAGTGCGATTCGTAGCAATCCACAACTTAAACCAAAAGTAAATTTGCAATGGAATCTTAAAAAATTTTAAGATGAAATTTCACATTATAGATTGCTTTGATATTGACTTACAAGGAATTAAGAATCTATCTTTACAAACATCGGATTCCACGCTTTAGAAGCAACTATTACAGAATCTCCACTCTGCAAATTTTTAACTTCCTCTTCGCTCGCAGTAATTTGGACAATCTCATTACCCACAAGCACATTCACGATATAAACCAATCCATTCTTGCTTACTTCCAATATTGTCCCGCTTTGTCGGAACTTCCCACTTGGCAAGCCATTTAAAAAAACTTCATCAGGAGTTCCTTTTTTATCAATCTTACCTAACTCCAAATGCACAACAAAGTTTGAGAGAAAAAACACTTCGCTAAAATTATGACTAACCAAAAAAGTAGTCAGCTTGAAATGCTGATGGATACGCAACAATTCTTCTTGCAATTTACGCGACATTGCAGAATCCAATGCAGAAAATGGCTCATCAAGCAGCAAGATTTGCGGATTTCTCACCAATGCGCGCGCCAAAGCCACACGTTGTTGTTGCCCACCGCTTAGCATATTTGGCTTAAACTTGCGCAAAGCACCCAATTCCGTGATTTCTAACAAAGATTCCACACGCGATTTATCAGCATTTTTTGGCAAAGCAAAACTTAGATTCTCCTCCACACTCATATTTGGAAAGAGCGCATAATCCTGAAAAACAAACCCGATTCTACGTTTTTGAGGTGGCAAATTGATTTTTGCACACGCGTCATACCAAATCTCATCATTGACTTGAATCACTCCAGAATCCGGTGAATCCAATCCTGCTAAAATGCGTAGAATCGTGGTTTTACCTGCTCCACTTTTACCAAAAAATGTAATAAGATTTTGGGGTGTTAGCTCACAACAAACCTGCAAAGTAAAATTGCCCTGCACACTATGGAGCTGCTTTTCAAAATCCAAAAATATCATTTCACACTTCTTTTGTTAAGATAAAAAGCAAGGAGTAGAATAGAAAAAGTGATAGCAAACAAGCTCAAGGCATATTGGTGCGCCAATGTATAATTTAGGGATTCTACCTCGTCATAAATCGCAATACTAGCCACGCGTGTTTGCCCTTGAATATTCCCTCCAATCATCATCACAACACCAAATTCTCCAATCGTATGCGCAAAAGTTACGACTACTCCTACAAGCACGGAGCGTGAAATATTGGGCAATAATACAGAATAAAGAATCCTTAAACGACTTTTTCCAAGCGTCAAAGCCGCCTCAAAGAGTGATTGGGGCAGAGCTGAAAAACCTGCTTGAATAGGATTCACCATAAAAGGGAGCGAAAAAATTACAGAACCCACAATCAAACCTTCAAAACTAAAAACAAGTTTAAGATTAAAAACATCTAATAAGAATTTTCCCAAAGGACTTTGCGGGCTAAAGGTAATCAAAAGATAGAATCCAAGCACACTAGGGGGTAACACAAGAGGCATAGAAACAACTGCTTCCAAAATCGGCGCGATTCTACTTCGCGTAAAAGCCAAAAAATAACCCAATGGAATCGCAAGTAATAGCAAGATAAAAGTTGTAAGAAATGCAACCTTAAAAGTCAAAAGCATTGTGATTGCAAAATCATTCAAATTTTCCACTTTCCACTCCTTTGTATTCCTTTCTATTGCTACCTTAAATTATAAATTTTTGTATCAAAAAAGAGCATAATCTCATTCTCGGGAATATGCCAAAAGATAGAATCTCCCACTTTAAGCCCATTGTGCCTCACAAAATCCAAAGTACAAAGCACATTAAGCGTGCCGTTTTCTGCATAATTTGAAGCAAGCGTCAATCGTGCAAAAAGACTATCTTGAGTAATTTTTAAAATTTCAGCCCTAAAAGTATTGTGTATGCCTTTTAATTTGGTTGCCACAATGATATTGTTTTCTTTGAATCCTAATTGCAAGGGCTGATGCAACAAATGAGAAACAAATGCAGAATCTTCTAGCAGTAGCACAAAAAGATGACTTTGAGATTCCACATTTTGTGCTACATTTTGTAATGGTTGAAATCCTTGCAAACTAAAAATAGAATCTAAACGCACAAAAAGACGCAAAATGCCTTTCTGCTCGGTAAAAGATTCTAAGATTCCGTGTAACTTATTCAACGCTATAACCAAATTTTAAGAATTTTTCTTTTGCCTCTTTGCCTAAAATATAAGCTTTAAAATCTTTTGCAAGTTTAGAGTCTTTCCCATAATTTGTAATCACAAGTGCTTGATTAATCGGTTGATAAAGGCTTTCATCAATGCTTACATAACTCATTTCTTTTGTATGGATTCCACCTTCTCCAAGCATTGAAAGTGCAGTGAAGCCTACCTCTGCGTTTTTGGATTCTACATAAGTTGTCGCCGCACCAATACTTTCACCTGTTACGAATTTGGATTCTACTTTATCTAACATTTTTGTAGCAATCAATGCTTCCACAGAAGCCCTGCCATAAGGTGCAACCTTTGGATTTGGAATAGAAATATGAGTGATTTTAGGATTCAAAATATCTTTAAATTCTTTGAGTTTAAAATTCTCATTATTACTCCAAAGCACCAATGTACCTTTTGCGTAGATTTCTTCTTTTGCAGGTGCAAGCTTTTCTTCATATAGTTTTGCAGGATAACTTACATCTGCGGCGACAAATAAATGAATAGGAGCCCCATTTTTAATCTGCGCATAAGCCTTACCACTTGAAATATATGAAATCTCAATCTTATTCTCTGGCTTATTTTTTAGAAAATCATTCTTGATTTCTTCTAATACATACTTAAGCGACGCCGCACCCAAAACTTTGATTTCCTCTGCTTGCACACTTAAAGACAAGATTAACCCACAAACTCCAGCAACCAAAATTTTTTTTGTAAAATTCATTTTTTCTCCTTAAATACCCAAAATTACATTGTTGGACTTGAATCCAAACCAAACTTTTTGCCCTACTTTCAATGCAAGGTTCTTTTGGGATTCTTCGGTAATCACCGCAGAGAATCTTGTATTTTCACATTCCATTTCTATTTCACAATTTACCACACCATCTGTGATATGCTTTATCACGCCGCTAATACAATTCTGCATAGAAATGCCTTTGGGTTCTTCACTAAAGACCACAATCCAATTTGCTTTAATCAGTGCATAGGCTTTCAAGCCAACCTTTAGCCCCAAATCCTTGAGAGAATGCAAAGTAATCGTGCTAGAAATACGCATAGAATCGTTGATTTTTAACACCACTTCAGCATTGACTTTGCCCTCTGTAATTAATACAATCTCACCAAACAACTGATTTCTTGCACTCGTTTTAATCATAAATCTCCTTTTAGCACTATCACTCCACTTGGAATAATCCATTATGGAATCCCAATCATTTAAATTGCTCTCAAAAAGTGTAAAAAGCTCTTGTTGGACGCGTTCCATTTCGCGGAAGATTCGGATTGCCTCTAATCCTTTTTGTGTAATTTGTGTGCCGCCACCGCCTTTGCCTCCTGTTACACGTACAACTAAAGGCTCATTCGCGACATTATTCATCAAATCAATGCTATCCCACGCGGCTTTATAGCTCATTCGCATTTCTTTTGCCGCTTTGGAAATAGAGCCGCTTTGAGCAATTCTCTCTAGCAGTTCTACCTTGCCGTGCCCTAAAAAGTTCTTGTCCTGCTCTCTAATCCAAAACCTTCCTTGCACTCTCATTTTAGCCTCCAAACTCAAATCATTTTGCTTTTCCGCTTGAATCTTGCTTAAATCTCCAAACGAAACTAGCAAATTATATTTTAATATATAACGATTGTCAATACCTAAAATTTAGATTCTCTTTGCTATAATACGCGTTATTTTTATGAATTTTAAGGGGATTTTATGCAAAAGCAATTTAGCGGTAAGGCGTGGAAGTTTGGAGATAATATTGATACAGACTTAATCATTGCTGCAAGATACTTAAACACAAGTGATACAGCGATTCTAGCTTCACATTTAATGGAAGATGCGCGCACGGGATTCGTCAATGAAATCAATCAAGGCGACATCATCGTAGGGGGTGAAAATTTTGGTTGTGGCTCTAGCCGAGAGCACGCTCCTGTGGCAATTAAAGAGGCAGGGATTAGTGCAGTAATCGCTAAAAGTTATGCAAGAATCTTTTATCGCAATGCTTTCAATACAGGCTTGCCAATTTTAGAGATTCAGGAAGCAGATTCCATTAAGGAGGGAGATACATTAGAAATAGACTTGCCTAGCGGGGTGATTAAGAATCTCACCCAAAAATGCACCTATCAATTTGCTCCGATTCCACCTTTTATGCTTGAATTATTGACAAGTGGCGGATTAATCCCCTATGCCAAAGCGCAAAATCTAACCAAATAATCTTTTAAAAAGGCAAAAAATGAAAACTTACAAGATTGCTGTTATCAAAGGGGACGGAATCGGTCCAGAAATCGTCAATGAAGCGATTAAAATATTAAAAATTGCTGCACAAAAGTTTAATTTCACACTTCATTTTGAAGACTTTTTGATGGGAGGCATTGCGTATGATTTGACACAAAATCCTCTTCCGGACGAAACGATTGCGGGTTGTTTAGAATCTGATGCAACTCTTTTTGGTGCAATCGGTGGTGAAAAATGGGATAATCTACCGCGCGAACTTAGACCTGAAAGCGGACTTTTGCGTCTAAGAAAGAGCCTAGAAGTTTTTGCAAATTTTCGTCCAGCAAAAGTCTATAATGAACTCCTTGAAGCAAGCACCTTAAAGCCTGAAATTGTGCAAGGAGTAGATATACTTGTCGTGCGAGAACTCATTGGGGGAATCTATTTTGGTACTCCAAAGGGGCGTGATAAGAATCGTGGATATAACACAATGATATATAGCGTAGAAGAAGTCAAAAGAATCGCACACATAGCATTTAAAGCCGCACAAAAAAGAAGCAAGAAAGTTTGCTCTGTGGATAAAGCAAATGTGCTAGATGTAAGCCAACTATGGCGAGAAGTCGTTAGTGAAGTGGCAAAAGAATATCCCGATGTGGAGCTTAGTAATATGTATGTAGATAACGCAGCAATGCAACTGATTCGTAATCCTAAGCAATTTGATGTGATTTTGACAGGCAATCTTTTTGGAGATATTTTGAGTGATGAGGCGAGTATGCTTAGTGGTTCTATTGGTTTATTGCCCTCTGCATCTATCGGCGGAAAGGCTGCTATTTACGAGCCAATTCACGGAAGTGCTCCTGATATTGCTGGACTTGGAATCGCAAACCCAATCGCCACGATTGCAAGCGCTGCAATGATGTTGCGCTATTCTTTAGGAGAAATAGAAGCAGCAGATGCGATAGACAATGCGATTGAAACTGTCTTAAAAGAGGGTTATCGCACAAAAGATATTGCGAATTTCGGTGCTAAGGAAGTTTGCTCTTGTGAGCGTATGGGTAGCGTGATTGCAGAATATATTTAAACTCCAATGAGGAAACGCATTTTAAAGCTTTCCTCCCGCCACAATTTTATTATTCAAAAAAACATTTTCTTGCTATAATAAATATAAACACAAAGTGCAATTCCCGCACCTACAAATCCAAGATTTGCAATTCCTAAATATTGAATCACGATTCCACCTACAAATGCTCCACTTCCAATACCGACATTATAAATTCCAGAAAACATTGACATTGCCACAGCAGTACCAACAGGAACTAATTGTAATACTTTTGCTTGGAGAGTAAGATTAAACAATGTAATACACAAGCCCCAAAGCACACAAATCAATAATGCCCCAAAAAGGCTAAACTTCGCTCCAATTAAACTTGCAAGCGCAATAAAAATCCCAAAAATTGCGAAATTTAAGAAAAATGTTTTGTATTCATTATAATATTTAGAAAACACAAAACTTCCCACAAAACCAATGCCCCCAAAGACAATCAATACCATTGTAATAACATTTTCTCCAAAATTCGCATACTGCATCAAAAAGGGTTCAATATAACTATACACGATAAAATGCGCACTAACGAGGCAAAGTGTGATTCCATAGATTCCAAGTAATTGTGGAGTTTTGAGGAGTTTTGGCAAGCTTCTAGGAGAAATTGCGCCTCCACTAGGTATTTTGGGCAAACTCTTAACCAAAACCAAAAGAAGCAGAAATGCAACGATTCCAATGCTTAAAAAACTAATCCTCCAACCCAAATGCAATCCAATCACTCTTCCTAAAGGCAATCCAGCAATTAATGCAATACTCGTGCCCGTCGCAATGCAACTAAGTGCCACACTTTCTTTGCCTTTAGGAGCTACGCGCACTGCCATTGGAGTAGCAATAGACCAAAATAACGCGTGCGCACAAGCAACTCCAATCCTAGATAGCATTAATGTCCAATATCCACTAGACAATGCAGAGCCAATATGACTCAAAACAAAAAGCCCGACAACTAAGAGTAGAAGCCGTTTCATTTCAAAGCGAGAACAAGCCAACATCAAAGGCAATGACGCGAGTGCCACCACCCAAGCATAAAGGCTAATCAAAAACCCAGCTTCCGCCTCACTTACACCAAAATCCTTTGCAATCAAACTCAAAAGACCTATGGGAACAAATTCTGAAGTATTAAATATAAATGCCGCAAGACTAATTGCGATAACAGCTAGCCACATTTTCCAATGATGGGTTAAATGATTTGCTTGAGAATCCTGCATAATTCCTCCAAACAAAGTATATAATGGAACTTTAGCCTACAAAACCAGAATAATCAATGGATTTTAATCAATGGATTTTTGAATAAAATATTCTTGTGTAACGCAAATAGAGTCCTCCCCAATCTCTATCAATGCTTCACTTTGATAACGTCCTTCCTTTTGCACTTCAAAGCTTTGGCTTTGCCACAAACCCTCAACCAATTCACCCTCTCCTAGATTCTTATCCTCTTTAACAGTATTTGGTCGTGTAAGAAAAAAACTTACCTTGGCATCTGTTTCTATCTTGCCATTTATTTTATTGCTTAAGCGCAAAAAGATTTGGCGAAAACTCTTTGTGTCTTGTTGTAATGCGCCTTCAAAAGAAACATTATATTTATTTAAAAACGATTCGCGACTTTTGACAATCTCGTTAATATTTGCGTCAATCTCTTGCGAACTGCGCTGGCATATACTTTGTAATTCAACAGGATTCATAACTGCCACTTTAATAGTTAGCACGATAAGCCCTACCACTACCATTGCAAGCAAAAAGATTCCAAAAGGCCAATAATTTTTCATTTATTTCTCCTCAAATACACAAAAACAAAAAGCAAAAGCAAAACAAATAACATTACATAAAGCACTATACGCACAACACTTTGTCCTTTGTTTTGTTTCGGAAAACTATGTTCAAGCTCCACATTTTGTGATTGAGCAATCCTATCGGCAATATCTACAAAACCATTGAGTAAAAAGGCAGATATACTTTGTTGTGTAAGGTCTTTATCAGATTTTGGAATCAGAGGCACAATATAATCCCAATAAACTACCCGCTTATCAAATAATTTTTCAGCCTCCGCACTCGCAATGATGTTTATTTTTTTTTCTTTACGCACAAAAAAAAGAAGAACAAAAGGCTCTTTTAAGTTTTGCAGATATATTTGTTCTTTCTCTTCAAGATTTGTTCCCTCTAAACCTTCAAGAGCAACAACATACATTGAAACGCCTGTTTTTTCAAACACTTCATCAGATAACACTTCTATAAAATCTGTTGTTTTTTTGATGAGCTGATTTTGATTTTCCAACACATAAGATTTGCCCAAAGCCAATGTGCAAAAAAATAGGGAAAGAATCCCTATTTTAAGTGCTTTCAACATTCATTAACCAACATAAAGAAGCATATTAGGAATAAAAGCAACTGCAATAGATGCAACAATCACTACAATATGAGCTACAAAAAGAATTTTTTCCAATCCGCTATATTTAACCATTATTTCGCTCCTACTTCTTTATAATGCTGAGCATTGTCAGCACTTCTCATTTGCAAAGTGTTTGCATTTTCAATCGTATAAGGATTGTTTGCTTGAGCACTTTGTGTTACTACTGCTGTATAGCCAAGGCAGAAAACAACAGAAAGCAACAAAACAACTGCTACGATAAAGCCCAAAAGTCCATTAACTCCAAATAAACCATTCATACTCAAACCTCCTTAGTTTTTCTCTGAATAGATAAAATGTGCCAAAGCTTCTTTTTGCTTATCAGTTAGCATTTGAGTTTTAAAAGTTGGCATAATACCAATATGTCCTTTTTTGCCTTTTTCAAGCACTTCAGCCACAAATGCTGGTGTTCCATATTTAGTAAGATCTGGTGCCATACCACCCATTCCTGCGCCATCTTCACCATGACAAGCATTACATGTTGCAGCACTATAAAGTTCTTTACCTTTTGCAACCAAGTCTGGATATTTTGTATTTTTAACTTCAGAAATTTCCGCCATTACATAAGCAGCAACTGCTTTTTGCGCTTCTTCAGAATCTACTACGCCGGGAGCAACTTCGCTAAGAGGCAACATATCTCCCAACATATAGCCTAAACCTTTACTACCATTTTTAATTGTTGCAATGATTCCTTCTTCTCTACCCCACTCTGCCAAATTTGCTGCTGTGCCATTCATCCCTTCCGTAGTGATTCCATGACATTGTGAGCATTGAACCAAAAATAAATTTTGTCCCATTTTTGTTAAAGTTTGAGCATCAATATTCTGCCATTGTGCTTCAAATTTTGCATTATAAGCTCTCACTTCATCATTATATTCTCCGATTTGTGAATAAGTATTGAGAGGATAACCTACAAACCAATACCACAAACCCCAAATCAACAATACAAGATAAGTAGCACCCCATCCAATTGGAATATCATTTTTAAATTCTTTAATACCATCCCAATCTTCACTTGTTAATTCACCTTCTGCCTTGCTATCTTTCATCTTTTTGATGTAACCACCGACAATGAAAATAGTCAAAGCTAAAATTGCTACGGCGCCAAGTAATCCAAGTTGATTTACACTGTCGCCCAAGTTAAACCATTCCATTTAGCTCTCCTTCTTTTCGTCTTTATTATTTCGTTTTTCCACTAAAGCATCATTTAGGTCATCATCTAACGCAAGTCTTGCGTATTTCTCATAATCAATTTTTCCACTTCTTTGGCTTTTGTAAAGATGAAATACATATCCATACAACAAAAACACTAATAGAATTGTAATAAACCAATAAGCATAACCTTGAATGATTCTTATCGTTTCATATTCCACGATTAGTTAGCCCTTCTTTTTTGTCCCAAGCTGTTTAAATAAGCAATCAATGCTACAATTTGCTTAATTTCACCTCTTTCAAGTGCAGCTTTTATTTCTGGATCTTTCATATCCTCCGCTAGAATTTTTGCTTCTGCTAAAATCTCTGCTCTTGCCGCTTCTAAATCACCTAACTTAGGATTATTTTCTGTGTCATAAGGCATTGAGAAAACAACTTTTTGCGTATAAGCTTCCGCATAAGCAGTATCTACATCTACATTTTTATTGTATAGATGTTTATATGCTGGCATAATAGAACCCGGAACTACCGCAGTTGGGTCTAACATATGTTCTTCATGCCAATCTGTGGTTCGGACATCACCTACACGATGTAAATCTGGTCCCGTTCTTTTAGAGCCCCACAAGAATGGTCTATCATAAGCATATTCACCACTTAGACTATAAGCACCATAACGATCTGTTTCTGCCTTAAATGGGCGAATTAATTGAGAATGACATGCATTACAACTTTCGCTAATATAAACTTGACGCCCTGCTGTTTCCAAAAGCGTATAAGGTTTGAGATTCTCTGTCGGACGTGAAGCCTTAGCAAAATCTGGCAAAATCTCAACTAGTCCCGCAATTGAAAACACTAACAAAAAGACTACCGTAAAGAAAAACGGATTTTTTTCCAACCAATGAAACATCACAAGCCTCCTTTACGCTGCCATTGGAGTTGCATATTTAGGTTCACTCTCAAGCTCCCTACTAGCAACAATGGTCATAATAATGTTATAAACAAAGATGATAAAGCCTAAGAAATACAATACTCCACCAATTGCCCTAATTGTATAATAAGGCATTAGCACAGTTACAGTATCAATAAATGAGTAAGCCAAACTTCCAAATTCATCCGTTGCTCTCCACATCATACCTTGTGTAATTCCTGCAATCCACATACTTGAGAAATAAAGAATAATCGCAACAGTTTGTACCCAAAATTGAATATCCATTAGTTTTTTAGAATAAATTTCACGTTTGAATAATCTTGGAGTCATATGATAACAAGCCGCAATGATTGTAAAAGCAACCCAACCCAACGCTGCATCATGCACGTGTCCAATAATCCAATCTGTAAAGTGTGCTAAAGCATTAACGGATTTAATAGATTGAATTGGTCCTTCCAAAGTAGTTAGCATATACCAAGTAGAAGCTAAAAGCAAAAATTTAATGAGCGGAGATTCTTTAAGTTGATGCCATTGCCCTTTCATAGTTAATAGCATATTTACTGCTGTTCCCCAAGATGGCAAAATCAAAACAACTGAAAAAATTGAACCCATTGTTTGCATCCAATCTGGAACGGTAGAATAAATAAGGTGGTGGCTACCAGCCCAAATATAAACAAACATTAATCCCCAAAATGAAAATAAAGTTAATTTATAAGAGAAAATTGGTTGTCCTGATTCTTTAGGTAAGAAATAATAAATCACACCAATAATTCCTGAAGTGAAAACAAATGCAACCGCATTGTGCCCAAACCACCATTGCACCATTGCGTCATTTGTTCCTGCATATAAAGAAATAGAATGCCAAACAGACCCTACGCCAGCAACTAAATAAGTTGGAATAGAAAGGTTATTAAAAATATAAAGTGCAGAAATTGCTACAAATGTCGCAATAAAATACCACAAAGTGATATAGATGGTTTGTTCGCGTCTAACACCCATTGAACCGAAGAGACTAACTCCCCATAACACCCATACGACAACAACTAACAAATCTAATGGCCACACAAGTTCAGAATATTCTTTTGACTGACTCATACCAGCAAACAAACTAACAACCGCTAGTGCCATTAGCACAATATAAACCCAAAAATGCAAATGACCGACCACTTTTAAAAATGGATGCTCATTATAAGAAATTTTTAGGACTCTTTGCCCCAAATAATACCATGCTGTCCAAATACCACTCAATGTAAATCCATAGATGATTCCATTTGTGTGTAAAGGGCGCAAGCGTCCGAATGTTCCGAACTCACCGGCTAAATAATTAAGGTCTGGAAACGCCATTTGACAAGCTATCACAACACCCAACAACAATCCAACAATACCAAATGCGATCGTTGCAAAAAGAAATAATTTTGCAATGGAGTAATCATACTCTAACGCAGGATTTGATTGCATATTTGCTCCTTCCTCTAAGATTTCCCTTACATATTTTATAGAGAATCCCAATATTTTATAAAATAAAGCATAATTACTAGCTTAAAATTTACAACAAATAGCTAACGAAATAAAAGAAAGTGTTTAGATTCTTAAAATCTTAATATTTTTTAAATAAAACAAAATAGAATCACACCCTAAGGCATTTATTAATTCGGTAATTTACCCACCCCTAATAGAGAATCGCCGCTAAACTCTACCGATTTCATAAAGTTGCACAATTCCCGCTAGACATTCGCCATCTTGGACAATCAATTCTTTGATTTTATACTCTAGCATAAGAGATTCTGCCTCTGTTGCCATCGCATTACTTGAAATTGTTTTAGGATTTTTAGTCATAATCTCACAAGCAAACGCATTGAATTTTTCTGCACTCAAAGCCCTGCGCAAATCACCATCTGTGATGATACCCAATAATTTACTTTGTTCTACTACTAAACACATACCAAGCTTTTTAGAAGTCATCTCAGCAATTAATTCTTTAAAGGGCGTATTAGGCATAACAAGCGGTAAATTTTCACTCACCATAATATCTCTTACACGAGTGAGGAGTTTGCGCCCTAAGCTACCTCCTGGGTGAAACAATGCAAAATCTTCTGACTTAAAATTGCGCGCACGCATTAGAGCCACTGCAATCGCATCTCCCATTGCGAGTGTCGCCGTTGTTGAACTCGTAGGAGCAAGCTGCAAAGGACAAGCTTCCTGCTCAACACTAACATTCAAAAAATAATCACTTTCTTTTGCGAGCGTAGAATGCACTTTACCACTCATTGCAATTAATGGAATCTGACGCACTTTGATGGAGGGAATCAAGCGTAAAATTTCTTCACTTTCTCCAGAATTTGAAATCGCAAGCAAGGCGTCCTCACAAGTAAGCATACCTAAATCCCCGTGTAAAGCTTCAGCAGGGTGCATAAAAAAGCTAGGTGTTCCTGTGCTTGCAAGAGTTGCGGCAATCTTTGCCCCTATATGCCCAGACTTTCCCATACCACTGATTACTAAACGCCCCTTAAGATTCAAAATCTTAAGTATCACTGCATTAAAATCCTCACCGACGAATGATTTTAATCCCAAAATCGCATTAGATTCCAAATCAAAAACCTCTTTCGCTATCTTTGTAAAATCTTGCATTGCTATTCCTTACAACAAAATTGCACCTATCGTTCCACCAATAATTAACGAAGTATTATAGGTTAAAAAAGTCGGCACACAAGTATCCCAAATATGATTGTGTTGCTTATCCGCGTTTAATCCAGCTGTCGGTCCCAATGTGCTATCACTTGCAGGGCTTCCTGCATCGCCTAATGCTCCTGCGATTCCAACTAACAAAATAATTGCAGAAGAAGAAAAACCAAGCTCCAATCCAAGAGGGCAGTAAATTGCCGCAATAATTGGAATCGTCCCAAAAGAAGTTCCAATTCCCATCGTGATTAACAATCCTACAAGCAACATCATCAATGCCCCGCCAAATTTTCCTCCGGCAAGCGTAGCAACATAATTCACGAGTGATTGGATTGCTCCTGTCTCCTTTAAGATTGCACCAAATCCTGCAGCAACTAGCATTACAAATGCAATAAATGCCATCATTTTAAAGCCCTCTTCCATTACTTCGTCAATTTCTCCCCATTGGATTCCGCCAAGTAACACCATTAAGATGATTCCACACAACGCGCCTAGAGGCAATGAACCAGCCCAAAGTTGCACAACAAAAGCCACAATCGCCCCAAGCAACACCGCAAAATCCCTACGTTGCATTTTTGGACGCTCCAAAATCTCAAGGGATTCTTCACTCAAATAGGTATTTTGATATTCACGAGGCTTACGATAAAACACAAAAATAGCAAGCAACAAGCCAATCAGCATACTTAGCCCACCAATCCACATCACACTTGAAACATCACTTAAATCTATATTGACACCATTTTGATTCAATTGGTCGCGCAGAATTGTGTGAAAAATCAATCCAAATCCTACACTAAAGCTTACATAAGGAGCTTTCAAACCAAAAGTCAATGCGCAAGCGACTGCGCGTCTATCAATCTTTAAGCGATTCATTAATGGCAACAAAGGTGGAATTAAAATCGGTATAAAGGCAATATGCACTGGAATAAGATTTTGTGAAAAACACGCAAAAAAAGCGATAAAAAGACAAAACATTAACCGACGATTTTGCACAAAATTAGCGATATAATGAATCAGAATCAAAGTCAAATTCGTGCGCGCAATCGCACTTGCAAGTGCTCCAAGCAAGACATAACTCAAGGCAGTTTCAAGATTTCCTGCCATACCAGAAATTAATAGATTGATACTTTTTTCTACACCGATTCCACCCAAAATTCCCGCTGTTAGCGCAGAAATCAAAATTGCCAAAAGCACATTCAGTCGCGCTAAACACAGCACACCCATAACCAAAATAGACACTACAACCGGATTTGTCAGCATTTATCGCCTTTGAATTAGAGAATTAAGATGTATTTTACTTAATAAAAACTTAAAATTAATAGGAGTTTTCAAGATTAACTTATGGAATCGCATATAAATTTGGATTAAAAAACACAAAATCCCCCAAATTTTTTTGCAAGTAATTTTTTACCACATCGCATTTAATCTTAAAAAGTAAAAAGATTCTTTCATCTTGTTTTGCTGAATTTTCCATAGATTCAAAGTTTCCCATTCCTTTTGCCAAAATTACATCGGCATTATGATAGATTTCCTTTGCTTCTGCGCTTGCTAAAGATTCTATGAAACCCGGACTCATCACGCCACTATCCACAACTTTTGCAAGAGTAAAAATCGCAGAGTCTGTGTGCTTTAAATCTGACAAAGTAATATCATTAATAATCTCTGCCCCACGCACAAAGTAAAAAATCTCTAAATGCGGATATAGCAAATTTAACGCAATAATCAAAATCTCATCAAACTCATTTTCACCCGCATTATCTCCTATCATCACTAGATTTTTCGCAGACTTCAAGCGACACAAAAAACTTTCCAAATCAAAAGAAGCAAAAGGGACTTCAAGAATCCTTTGTGCTTGCTCTTCCAAATCAAAAGACATTTGCGCACCATAATCTAAAACATTTCCAAGCACACTAATGCGAATTGCAAACTCTAAAATTTTTGCAACGCTTGCTTGAGATTCTATTTTCTTGTGGAGAGATTCCAAAAAATATTGCTTATACAATCTTGCCTTTTGGATACTTGCCTCTTTTATCTTTCCATAAGGAGAAAAGCAATTTAAGCTTTTATGAATTCTATCATACACAAGCACCGCCAACATTGTAGGTGGAATCTCAATATGATTTTGGGATTCTATATCAAAAGAGAAGGTATATTTTTGCTTGAAAAACTCCCGCATCAAGTCTTGTAATTTTGCCTTATCTTTGCACGTTAGATTTCTGTTTTCATTCTTTAAATTTTCCAAACTTAAATCTTGAAAATCCTCTAAAGTCTTGAATAAGTCTTTGACAACACTGCAAGTCATTTGCTCTATTTGCGCAGATTCTTTGGAATCCTTATGGAATTGCGCACAATAAATCTTCGCAGTAGATTGCGCTTGTTTGAGCAAACATTCTAGGCATTCGTAGGTTAAATTAATGAGAAAATCCTTGATTTTACGATTCTTTGGCTTTGGCTGAATCTTTTGTGGTTTGCTCTTCGCTCTCTTGTTCTTGGACATTTCCTTTTGCTTTTATATCAATTGCTTTACCCCACATCAAGCGATATTTGCGCTTAAGAAAGTCAATTTCTTCTTGTGCGGCGCGTAATTGCTCTCTAAGAATCGCAATCGTTTTCTTATCGTCTTCATAGACTTCTTGGGTGTTAAAAAGCGCGTCTTTAAGAAATTGATTTTCGTTTTTAACGCTTGAAATAGTTTCCTCTTTAGAACTTACAACCTTTTCGTGCAGACTTAGAATCGTGCCAATCGTTTTTTCCACAAACTCACTATCTACGGCACTACTTACAGCATTTTCTCCTTGCACTATCACCGCACCACCACTTGTAATGCCGCTTTTAACTAATGCGTGTGTGCCACTTCCTGCATCAATGTAGAATTGCTCATTTTCTTGTTTGCTTTTTAATTCTCCCTTTGCCACCATTTCCAAAACTTTTTCTTTTTCTAATTGCGCAAGCTTTACAAACTCATCAATTACAACCCAAGTTTCCATTCTCTACCTTACAAAATCACTTCAATATCGCTAGAATCCAATTCCACATTTTTCGCTTTCATCACGCGGTCTTCTTTGAGTTTTCCGCCCAATTCCGCATCACTTAATGCCAAGATTTGCATCGCAAGATACGCACTATTGACTGCGCCAATTTTCCCTAAAGCCACAGTAGCAACAGGCATACCAGAGGGCATTTGCACGGTAGAAAGCAAAGCGTCCAAACCTTCTAAAGCTCCACCTTTTAGAGGCACACCAATCACAGGTTTTGTCGTCTGTGATGCCACCGCTCCTGCTAAATGTGCCGCCATACCCGCTGCAGCAATAAAAACTTTTGCGCCCTTTTGCTCTGCATTTTTGACATACTCTTTTGTGCGATTCGGGCTACGATGTGCCGAACTAATAATGACTTCATACGCAACATCAAACTTTTCTAACACCTTGATACACGCGCTCATCACTTCGTAATCACTTTTACTTCCCATCAAAATTGCCACAAATTCCATTTTTTCTCCTTTTTACAATACCGATAAGGACAAACCAAGCCCAATAAACAATCCACTCATTATCAAAGTAAATAAAAATAAATACAAAAACAAATAAATAAAAGTTGGCAACAACACAAGCCACCACGACCATTGAATCTTATCTGCAAGCTTTAACCCAATGAATAAAAGTTGCAAAAGCATTAAAAACCAACCAAGCACATTTATTCCTCATTACTCAATTTAAAAGATTTTTTAGTGGCTTTTAAGCGCACGATTCTAGCTCCTTGTGTCGCTAAAACTTCATAATCACAAAATTCATCGCTAATCACATCACCTACAACAGGCATTCGCTCCAAAAGATTAAAAACATAACCTCCAATCGTTACCTGCTCGGTGTCTTTTTCAAACTCAATCCCCAAAACATCTGCAACGCGCTCCAAATCCAACATACCATCAAAAGAGTAGGAATCTTCATCAATCTTGTGGTAATCATCATTTTTCTTGTCGTGTTCGTCGCTAATATCTCCGATGACTTCCTCTAAAATATCCTCCATTGTTAGCAAACCAGCCGTGCCTCCGTATTCATCTACAACAAGAGCGGTGTGGATTTGGCGACGATTCATCTGAATTAGAATATTTGAAATTGAAGCACTTTCTGGAACGATGATGATTTCTCTAATTAAACTTTCCAATTCTTTGGAGGGATTCTCACTCAACATCGTCTCAAGCAAGTCTCGTAAATGCACCATTCCGATGATATTATCCTTGCCCTCTTTGCAATAAGGATAACGCGTGTGCTTTGTAGAAGTTACGATTCTCATATTTTCCTCATAGGAATTATCATCATACAAACAAATCATATCTTTTCTAGGTGTCATAATCTCTTTTGCCATCGTATCCGAAAAACTCACTGCATTTTGGATAATCTCATTTTCAATCGTATCTAAATAGCCACCTTTTAAGCTTTCTCCTACGATAATTTTAAGCTCCTCTTCGGAGTGCGCACTCTCCTCTCCCTCACTTGCGGGTTTAATGCCCATTTTGTGCAAAGAAAAAACCGCCAAATAGTCAAAAATACGAATCAGAGGAAAAAAGAGAATCCAAAACATATGTAGAGGCTTCGCCACAAACAACACTGCCTTTTCAGATTTCGCAATTGCAACAGACTTTGGAATCAACTCTCCTGCTACAACATGCAAAAGCGTAATAAAGCTAAACGCAACAACAAAACTAACAGAATGTAGTAGAACAGGATTTTCACCTATGAAGTATTTAAAAGGCTTTTCAAGCAGACGCGCAATCGCAGGTTCGCCAACCCAACCTAGCCCCAAAGAGGAAAGCGTAATGCCAAGCTGTGTAGCAGAAAGATAAGAATCTAGCTTGCCTGTAATCTTAAGTGCTAATTTCGCACTCGGAACTTCTCTCCTACTTAATTCCTCTAAACGAGAACGGCGAATCTTGACGATTGCAAATTCAGAAAGCACAAAGAAACCATTCAACATTACCAAAAAGAGTGCGAAAATAGCCAAAAGAAGCGACTCTGTTTCCAAAAAATATCCTTTAAAAATAAAAAATTTTGTAATTTTAGCATATTTTCCTAATGGGTATTTAAAATTTTAGATTTTTGCTTTTAAATATGGAATCGCACAAAGACATAAAGCCAACCACCGCGTCATTACAAGGAATGAGCGGAGCAAGAGACAAAGCGCACATTGCGTAGTAGTTTGGTTTTGTCATTGCGAGATTCCATTTCCTCCGTCATTGCAAACACTAGTGTTGCAATCCATAATCAAGCATACTTGCGCGATTCCATTGAAAAAATTATTATATGCAAAACTATAGATTGCCTCGACTTCTTACGAAGCCTCATAATGACAAGAGGGGCAGAATCCCATAAGAAGGCGGTAGTGAGTTGCTTACAAACTCCCCCTACTCACTTTGCGATTCTAACTCTTGAATAAAAACTTCATCAATCCCGCGACTAAGACTCATTCCAAAAAGTAGAATCGCCCACGAGAGATAAACCCAAATAAACAAAAAAAGTAGAATACTAAAAGAACCATAAAGCGTTAAATAAGCTTTGTTATAAAACACATAATAAACAAATCCCCATTTACAAATAGACCATAAAAGTGCGGTAATAAGGGAGCTTATCAAGGTATTTTTATTGCTAATCTTAGTATTTGCAGAAATTTTAAAAAGCATAAAAAACACCGCCCACACTACCAAATAAGGTATCAGCTGAAAAAGCCAAGCAATATAAGTGCTATAACCCAACTCTTGCAAATATGCATACGCTTTGGTGCTTAAATAAATAGAAAATAGAATCCCTAATGGAAAAAGCGTCATACAAGTCCAATATACAGAAATAGAATCCCAAAAACCGCGTGTGTGGGAGTGAAAAATTTTTCCTGCAATATCTTGATAGTTTTTAAAAAACAAAATAGAAGTAACAAAAGCGTAGATAAATCCCATTCCACCAAGCTTTGTGGAGTTTTGTAAAAAACTATCCATATAACTTAAAAAAACATCGGAATGCGTGGGGATAAAGTTTGTAATGATGAGATTTTTAAAACTTTCTAAATTTTCTCTAAACTCTGGCATTGCGGCAACAAGCGAAAACACAATCAAAAGCATAGGCAAAAGCGCAAAAATCGTGTAAAAACTAAGGCTTGAGGCATAATACAGCAAATCGCCTTTTAAAAACACATACAAATAGCGCACAAGCAACCAAATTTTCGCACAAATACTTTTGAATAAGCCAAAACTGCATAGCTTTCGTAATTCCAACAGCTTTATAAAGAAATCCTTTGCATTGGATTTCACTTCTGATTTTGTTTCTTGGGATTCCAAGTCTTGCAAGGATTCTGACTTTTGAATGTTATTTGCTTTCATTACTCACAGCTTTTTGCAATTCCATATCCATAAGCTTTAATCCGCTCCACTTCCTCTTTTGGTGTGTTGCCTTTAGTCGTCAGATAATCCCCTAGCACCACCGCATTAATCCCACATTCAAAGAGTGTCTTTTGCTCCTCTCCAAACACGCGCTCTCGCCCTCCTGCAATCATCAGCCTAGCATTTGGCAAATATTCACGCGCTAACTTCACACACTCTAACGCTTCCTCTTGAGTTAGAATCTCTTGAGTTAAGGGCAATGCTGGGTTTGGGATAAAGAAATTAATAGGCGTAGTATGCGGATTTAGCGTTTGCAAAGCATAGAGAAAGTCCATTCTATCCTGCCAACTCTCCCCCATTCCAAAGATTCCACCACAGCATAGTCCAAGCCCTGCAATTCTGGCATTTTCATTTGTTTGGAATCGCTCCTCAAAGCTATGCGTGGTGCAAATATTAGGAAAAAAGTTTTGACTTGTTTCCAAATTATGATTATAACTCGCAATTCCCGCATTCTTCAGTTCTACTAAGGATTCCACATCTGCGATTCCATTGCAACCAATTAAATGCAAATGCAATCCCTCTTTGACAATCGCACGGGCAGCTTCTGCAATATATTCTGTTCGCTTAGAATCCAAAGTGCGCCCACTTGTAACAAGACAGAATCCCAATGCACCATTTTTGCTTGCCCTCTTTGCTTCCTCCAAAATCTGTGGAATCGGCTTGTATTTATACTTGTCAATCTCCGCATTATATTTTGCACTTTGAGTACAATACGCGCAATCCTCTGCACAGCTTCCGCTAGAGACATTGCAAATGCTACATAAAAAAATCTCTTGCATTTTAATCCTTTATGACTTCTTCGCGTCCGCTAAAGTTTTGGATTTTAATGCTTGGATTCTTGAAATAAAAAACAGCGAAATCTGGATTTGTCGGACTTGTATAAATTTCTTTTACCAAAGGATATTTTACAAACATTGCTTCTTTGACTGCCGCATTATCCTCAAAGATAATTTCCGCGCGGATTCTTATCCAAGTTTCTTTAGAATCAAAAGCGCAAAGTTCTACATTGGAAAAATTCTGTATGTGCTTCACCATTCCTTTGGTTTTAGAAGTGCAATAATACAATTTGCCTTGATAAAATAATGGCGATTGAATCGGGCGCACGCGAGGATTCCCGCAAGTGCCTTTGGTTGCCAAAAATCCTACATTTTTATCTAAAAAATCTAAAATTTCTTGTGTCATTTTCTCTCCTTAAGTAGATTGTATATCGTCCATTCTTTCTTTACACTCGGGATTGGAGCATTCTAAAATGGGCTTATTTCTAAATGTCCTGCGCATAAGCAAGGAATTACACTTGGGACATTTTTGGTTTATTGGTGGAAATTTAGCGACAAAGTCGCATTTAGGGTGATTTCTGCAACTATAAAATTTCCCATATCTCCCATTTCTCTCCAAAATATTTCCACCACATTTTGGACATTTCACACCCTCCAAAGCTTGTGGTGCGCTCCTTTGACTTGGATTCAAAGGCTTTGTATTTTTACATTCTGGATAACCGCTACAAGCGAGAAACTCTCCATTTCTACCGCGTTTTTTCACCATTTCCTTACCACATTTTTCACAAATCCCAAAGCTTTGCGATTCCTCATTAGAAAGATTAGATTCTTTTTGAATATATTTACACTTAGGATACCCACTACACCCCACAAACTCACCATATCGGCTGTTTCTACGCACCAACTCCTTACCACAAAGCGGACAGGATTTTCCGATGGGAATTGCTAATTTTTGGCTTTGAATCTTTGTTTTACCCTCGCTAATCTTTTGAATAAAAGGCTCATAGAAATGCCACAAGAGTTGCTGCCAATCTTGCTTGGATTCCGCCACTTCATCAAGTTTTTCCTCTAAATTTGCAGTAAATTTGGAATCCACAATTTCATTAAAATGCTGTTCTAATAACTCCACTACTTTAAAAGCCACTTCTTGAGGTTTGATTTGCTTTTTTTCAATCGTGATATAATCCCTTGAGGTAAGCAAAGAAATCGTTGGGGCATAGGTGCTTGGGCGCCCTATTCCTAAGGATTCCAAAGTTTTAATCAAGCTTGCTTCAGAGAATCTTGACGGGGGCTCTGTCTCGCGCTTTTCGTCCTTGCATTTTTCTAATCGCAATGCACTTCCAACTTCTAAAGTCGGCAATAATTTGTCTTTGTCCTCATTACCTAACATACGATAAAAACCATCAAAAAGCAGCTTACGCCCGCTTGCTTTTAGAAGTGCTATGTCATTGCCAATCCAAAGATTCTGCAACTCAAACTCCGCATCACTCATTTGAGAAGCAAAGAATCTCTTGTAAATAAGCGTATAAAGCTTTAACTCATCTCCTTTAAGATATTGTGCAGCAATTTGCGGTGTGAAATCCATTAAAGTTGGGCGAATCGCCTCGTGAGCCTCTTGCGCACCTTTTGCTTTAGTTGCATAAATCTTGGGTTTGGTTGGCACATATTCCTTACCATAAGTTTTAACAATCAACTTGCGCGCCTCCTCTTGCGCAATTTTGGCGATATTTAAACTATCTGTTCTCATATAAGTAATCACGCCCATAGAGCCTTGATGCGTCATCACCCCCTCATAGAGTTTTTGCGCAGTTTGCATCGTGCGTGAGGGAGAGAATCCAAGCAGTGAGCTTGCACTTTGTTGCAAGGTAGAAGTCATAAAAGGTGGTGGGGTAGCGGTTTTGCGTCGCTTGGTTTCTATATTTTGTATGCTAAAGCTTGATTTTTTAAGAGATTCTACAATTCCTTTTGCCTCTTTTTCCGTTTTAATGCTTAATTTGTCTAGCTTTTTTCCCTTAAACTCTACCAATTCCGCTTCTATACCATTGACTTTTTTATCCAATGTAACAAAACTACTTTCAATTGTATAATAGGTAATGGGTTTGAAATTTAGAATCTCTTTTTCTTTATCTACGACAATCTTTAGCGCACTACTTTGCACCCTACCTGCACTTAACCCGCGCTGAATCTTAGAAGCAATCAATGGACTTAAACGATAGCCTACGATTCTATCTAGCAGTCGCCTTGCTTGTTGCGCATTGACTTTGTCCATATCAATAAGGCGCGGGTGTTTCAAAGAATCCTCAATCGCCTTTTGCGTGATTTCGTGGAATACGATTCTAGGTAGCTTATGCGGGTCTTTATCAATTGCTGTGGCGATATGATAGCCAATCGCTTCTCCCTCTCTGTCTTCATCGGTTGCGATATAGATTTCTTTCGCACTTTTTGCTAGTTTCTTTAGCTCACTCACCACTGCTTTATGCGATTCATCAATTTTATATTCTGGAATAAAATTTTGGTCTTCAATCTTAATCCCAAAAGTGTGTTTAGGCAAATCACGAATATGCCCCTTAGAAGCAATCACTTCATATTTACTACCCAAGAAATTCTTAATCGTCCGCGCTTTTGTCGGCGATTCTACAATAATTAAACTTTTCAAAAGCTCCGCCTTAAAGTTTGTAATTTAAATTTTGCTAATCATACAAAAATTTATACCAAAATTTCAAGATTCTTTTTTAATCTTTGATTGGATAATTTTCTGCCACATTCTTGCGATTCTACGCAGCATTCGCGACAATCCATAGTCCCGCAAAAAGCAACTTTAACAATAAAATTCCTAAATCAGGGGAGGTTTTAGATTATGGATTACTTCAGCTAACACCCCGCAAGGACGCAATGGTTAGCCCTATCCCCTCATAAAATCCTGATAAATTTTCCCTCCGACTTGCGACTTTGCAAATGCAATAAAATAATGATTCCGCACACTTGGTTTGTTATATTCTAAAGGCTTTTTTGTCTCACAATCCAACATCTCCCCGCCCGCTTCCTCTAGCACAATATCGCACGCTGCGGTATCCCATTCGCTCGTGCCATTGAAGCGCGGATAAATATCCGCCTTGCCCTCTGCAAGCACGCAAACCTTGAGCGAAGAGCCATATTTTTGCACTTTTAAATTGTATTTTTGGAAAAACTCTTGCGTCTGCTGCGTGCTATGAAACATAGAATCACAAGCAAGAATTTGCGCTTCTTGCAGGATTCTATCACCCTTTAGTTTTTGTTTATTTTGTTCTAGCCACAGAGCATTTAAGGTTTGCGATTCTAGTGCGCTTTTAAGAGAGGCAATTTCAAAGGTAAAACTTCCAAAGCCTTTTAAAGCAATAAAAAGTTGATGAAATGCAGGTGCATACACAACGCCTAAAATTGGGCGTTGCTTGTGAATAAGGGCAATATTAATCGTCCAACCACCATTTTTTGCCAAAAAATCCTTTGTCCCATCAAGCGGGTCAATCAGCCAATAATATTCTAAGCCTTTGCGCTCCTCATAATCCAAGATTGCCTCTTCAGAGCAAACTTTATAAGGAGAATTTGCCAACAATTCTTGCGTAATGAGCGCATTAGATTCCAAATCCGCCTTTGTAAGCGGCGAGGAATCCGACTTTAACGCAAACTCCTCCAAACCATAATATTTTAATACCAACTCCCCCGCCCTAAGCGCGCTCAAAGCACTTTGATAGAGTAATTCTTGCATTGTCATTCCTTTGATTGTAAGTTTAACTTGTATCAAAATTTGCATTAAATTAAGGATAAAATTTTACGATTCCATTGCGTCATTGCGAACGCAGTGAAGCAATCTATAATCTTGAATTACTTTAAATTTTCCATCACAAAAGCGTGCTAGGGGTTGGGGGTTAAGGGGTACGCTTCGCAAGTAGAGCCCCCTGCCCCATTAGGAGAGAGAATCTTACGCTTTAATTCCTTGCAGAATCTCACTTAAAATATCCACAGCTTTGCTTTTCTCCGCTTCAAAAATGTGTTGTGGCAATGAGCTTAGATTTCCAAATTCATCTAATCTACTTTCGTGATTGTCTTGTTCTTGTAAAAAAGCAATATTATCAGACAAAAGATTTTGAATTTTGTCGGAATCTATTTCTAAATTACGCATTGCAAGAACCTTTTTCATATTGCTAAAGCTAAGAGAACCATAAAGACTTTCACCCTCAAGTAAAGCAGTATTGAGATTAGCAAGATAGATTTTGGATACATTTTTCGCGATGGAATCTTCCCTGCTTTCTTTTTCTTGTTGTATGGCTTCATTGAGGATTTCCCCATAAGTTTTTGGAGATTCCTGCTCTTTTGGATTCTCCGCGCGAGAAGAATCCCCGCGCGGATAATAAATATTATAAGGATAATTGTTGCTTATTTGCATAGGAATCCTTACTTAATATAAATACTTGTGCTCATTGTGGGACCAACATTAATGGAACGAGCAGTATAAACAAATTCACCACTAGAATTGCTAGGCTTGGAAATATCCCACCATTCCCACCAACCAAATACTACATTATCGCTTCCAGCAATACCAACGCAATCTATCATTGTTGCTTGATTTCCTGCAAAAGTTGCGCTATCAGTATTCCTTCCACCATAGCCTACAACGCCTGTTACAACTTGAAATGGATTACCGCCGTGATTAAAATTTGTGCTTGTTTGATTGTCCTGAATATTCTCACAACCATCTTGAAGTTGCCCCACTTGCTGTTGAGAGCAAACCGCCCACTTCTGATACAGGAGGAGCTGCAGCTTTGACTGCTTTATTGTTTTTATTTGCCTCATACGCCTTTTTCATTTTTTCCAAAGTTTTATCAAAATCGCCATTCAGAATTTTTTTGCTTATGTGGTGAGTTTGCCTCTACATAAAGCGTTAATCCATTGCGTGTAATTTTCTCTTTGCCCTCTGTGGTATAGTTGCCATCTGCACCAAATGCGATTCCACAACTTAAAATACTTGCCAACGCAAGACTTAAAAATTTTCTTGTCATTTTAACTGCTTAAAATTAAGATATGTAGAATCTTAGGCAAAAAGTATGCCAATATTAAGATTCTATTGTTTATTTTTTAATACAAAATTATAGATTGCCACGACTTCGGACGAAGTCTCGCAATGACAAAAGACTAATCACTGCGTCATTACGAGAGAGATAACGAACGAAGCAATCCATAATCTTGCAAAAATCAATTTCTACAATAGAATCTTTTAAATAGTTCCATTATAGAATCCCGCCCTTACGATTCCATATTTTAAGAGATTCTACTATGAAATTTGCTACAATGACACAACAAAAACAAGGATAAAAACAATGGATTTTTCAAAAATCTCTGCTGTGATACTTGTCAAAAATGCACAAGCGACTTTGCAAGAATGCCTCCGCTCTATTCAATGCTTTGATGAAATCATATTACTAGACAATCAAAGCAATGATGATACCTTAAAAATTGCTCTCTCTTTCAAAGAATCTTTCCCCAATCTTCACATTCACACAAGTGAATTTATCGGCTTTGGGGCGTTAAAAAATCTCGCGATTTCTTATGCGAAAAACGATTGGATTTTACTCATTGACGCGGACGAAGTTTTGGAGCAAGATTTTTTAAACGAACTTAGAGAAATGCAGCTTGCAAAAGAAAATATCCTTGCCTTGCCACGAAAGAATCTTTATAAAGGCGAATGGATTAAGGCTTGTGGTTGGTATCCTGATTATGTTTTGCGCGTCTTTGACAAAACTTTTACACATTTTAACGACAATGCCGTGCATGAAAGCCTGATTTTAAGCCCAAACACAAAAGTCATTAAAGTGCAAAAAGGCTTGAAACATTACGCTTATGATAGCATTTATGGCTTACTAGAAAAAATGCAAAAATACTCCAATCTGTGGGCACAACAGAATCTGCACAGAAAAAGCTCTATGGGCAGTGCTTGTGTGCGGAGTGTGTGGAAATTTTTTAGGGATTATTTTTTAAAAAAAGGATTTTTGTATGGTTACAAAGGCTTTGTAATTAGCCTCTGTAATGCCTCAGGCGTGTTTTTCAAATATGCCAAACTCTATGAGCTAACACACAAGATTCCCACTTGTTCTTTGATTATCACGACTTATAATAGCAAGGATTCTTTACGCTGCGTGCTAGAGAGCGTCAAGAATCTTGATTACCTGCCGATTGAAGTTCTCATCGCCGATGATGGTAGCACAGAGGATACCGCACAACTCATCGGAGAATATCAAAAAGCTTTTCCCTGCCCGCTTTTACACATTTGGCAAGAGGACGCAGGATTCCGCTTAAATACCATACGCAATAAGGCAATCAATGCCGCAAGCGGAGAATACATTATTCTCATTGATGGGGATATGGTTTTAGAATCCCATTTTATTAAAGACCATTTGGATTTTGCAAAGCATAAAGTCTTTTTGCAAGGCTCTAGGGTTATTTTAGATAAGCAAACAAGCGAAAAAGCAATAAGGGGGGGGGCAGAATGAGAAACTCTCTCATCATTTTAAATCCAAACGATGCGCCTTGCTCTCTAGCCTTATTTACAAAACTTCTAAAGTTCAAGCAAATATTTTTGATAAAAGCGAGCTTATCAAGGGCGTTGGAGGTTGCAATATGAGCTTTTTTAAACAAGATTGGCAAGCCTTAAATGGCTTTAATGAAAACTTTAAAAGTTGGGGGCGGGAGGATAGCGAGTTTGTCGCAAGATTCCTTTTTAATAGTGGAGAATTAAGAAGACTAGAGTTTAAAGGAATCGCTTATCATCTCTACCACAAAGAAAACAACAAGGTAAATCTATCCCAAAAACCACCAAATGTATTTACAGACTTTAAAAAATAAAACAATCCAATGGAATCCTCAATGAAAATTCTCATCACAGCAAATGATATTACAATCGGTGGTGGCGTGGAAAGAGTGGTTTGCAACCTTGCAAATGCCTTTGATGAAAGTGGGTTTGAAGTAGAGATTCTAAGTTTTTATAAAAACAACGAAAAATGCCCTTACATTTTAAATCCGAATGTCCAATTAACATTCTTTCCTAATACCCTTGACATTCACACCAAACAACCCTTAAAAAGGCTGTTTAATAAAACGATTTATCGGCTTTTTGTCGCTTGGAAAATGAAACAAATGTTTAAAGATAAGGACATTATGATTTATAATTGCTATTTTTTCCCTTACTTTAAGAACAAAAATACGCAGTATTTTAAGATTCATCATCAAGTCTTTAAAAGAAGTTGGACATACAAAAACAAGCTTTTTGATTCTAACATTATTTTAACAAGCAAACAACTCGCCCTATGGCAAAGCAAAATAAAAAATGTCCAAATCATACCAAACTTCCTAACGCAAATCCCTGATACAAACACTAATTTATCTCAAAAAGTCATTTTATCCATAGGCAGAATGAGCAAAGGCGATGAAAAACGATTCACAAGTTTAATTGAAATTTGGCGACTAATTCAACAAGATAAAAGCCTTCAAGAATGGAAACTTCATATTGTAGGCGAGGGGGAAGGTAAGCAAGAGCTAGAGCAACTCATCTGTAAGCAAAACCTTCAAGATTCCATAATCCTAAAACCTTTCACAAAAGAAATAGAAAAGGAATATCTAAATGCAAGTATTTACACAATGACAAGCAAATATGAGGGATTTGGTATGGTGCTTTTGGAGGCGAGTTCCTATGGAGTCCCTTGCATTTCCTTTGATATTCTCGCAGGTCCAAGCGACATCATAGAAGATGGCAAAAGTGGCTTTTTGGTTGCGGATAACAATTTGTCAGCCTATGCGCTCAAGTTGAAACTTTTAATGTACGATGAAACCTTGCGTCAAACCTTTGGTAAAAGAGCAAAAGAAATCACAAAAGAAAAATTTTCTAAAGAAAAAATAATGCAGCAATGGAATACCCTCTTTAACTCCAAATAATACTTTGCACCCCTAAACGAAATATCATATTATGGATTGCAAAACTTGCATTTGCAATGACGCGCAAGGGTGCGAAAGCCTACTCCATTCTTGAGAGATGATGATATTTCAAAAAGGCTTTTTGCACCTTGTGGATTTTCAAAAGCACACTTAATGCTCCCCGTTTTCTCCTCCTTGCATAGAAAATCATCTCCCCCACAATCAGACAAAGCCCAAAAGCCTCATCAGGGATTCCATTTGCACTTTGCAACACCTTCAAATCCTCTTGCGGATTGGCTATCAATGAGCGGATTTTAAAAATACCAAATAGGCTTTTATAGTGTTCCAAAGCCTCCGCTCCAAGCCCTGCTTGAATCAAATAATCCTGCGCTTTCTCTTTGCTTGCTAGCAATTCTTGCCCAAATGCAGGGGTTTTAGCCGCATAATCCCACCAAAGCGCACTGATATTTCTGCCCTCACTATCCACATAAGACTTGAGATATTTCCAAGGCTTTTCGCCGAAGTGTAGAATCTTGGGGCTTTTGAAACTCTCTGTAAATTCCGCCCTTGTGTAGTTTAAGCGATTGGGATTCTCATCTTTGCAAATTGCATAACAAAAGCAAATCGTCTGAAAGTTATAGGCAAAAGGGAGTTTCAGCACTTTATCCTGCGGAATCGTAGCATTGAGTAAATCTTGGTCTGCTGCTGTAATATAAGTGCAGCAAGAGGCTAACTCCTCGCATTTTTTTTCTATTTTCTCTTTTCTGTATTCTTTGGCATTGAGGAGCAAAAATCCGGAATTAAAGTAATTTTCGTCAAAAAAATGAAGTTTTTTTTGCCCTTTTTGCACAAATTTAATCTTGCGGTTTTTCGTGCCACAATCCCCCACAGCAGCGACAATCTTATCACTTAAATCTAGCGCAAACAACTCCCTAATATCAAACAAGCATAGCATATCCGAATCCAGATAAAGGCATTTTTCAACTTCCCTATTCAAAAAAGCGTCCATTTTTAAACGACAATAAGGCAAATAATTGCTATGTGCCGCACCACACTTGGGAAATTGCTTAAAATCAAACTCTTGCATAATATGCACTTGGATTGTGCAAGGATAAATTTCAGTCAAGGACTTTTCAAGCCCCTTTAGCTTCTCCCTTGCTTGCTCACTCACAGAATCGCTTAAAATATGAAAAATATAACCCTCTTGCCTCTTGCTCAAGGATTCCACTTTAAGATTCCTAATTGCGCTATTATCCCCCATATTAGAGGATTGGCAAAGTCTTTCAAAACCCTTTGAAGTGTCGGTGTTTTGGACAATACTTGCAATCAAAACCGCAGTGTATGGAATATAATTTTCATCAGCACTAAAAACAATATGAAACATTCAAAAAACCTTTAAAATGGAGATTTAAGCAATCTGCTTTTAAGAATCTTTACTCTTTTTCTTTTGATTTTAAGCCCTAAACGACAGAAAAAGCCTTTGTTTATGCTCTTTTGCAAATCTAAATAATGAATTTTAAGGTTGCAAACTGCTATTCCAATGAATACATTATGACTTTTCAAAGGAATCTGTGGCAAATGCTTTAAAAAATTTATTGCAAAAAGCAAATTTTGCAAATATAAAGCAATTTTAGATAAATTCGTCTTTTCTTGAGTTGCTGAATTTTCATTGACATAATAAATATAAAGGGACTGGTTTAAAAGCCTGACTTTTTTGACATAGGATAAATAAGATACACTCACGATTGCGTCCTCTGCCATTAAAAGCCTCTCTTGAATATTTTTTAGATTTTCTTCAAAGTTTTGGATAAAAATTTCTGTTCTAAATGCCTTATTACACAGAGAGTTAATGAGATTGCTACCTCCATTATCAATCCACAATTTCTCAAATTCATCAAGATTTAAAGATAAATCCCGATTAAACCAAGAGTTTTCTTGATATTGTCTTTCTCCCTCTTGACGCTTAAATTGAAAAATACATAAATCTATCTCCTCTTGAAAGCTCAAAGCAACTTCTTCGCAAGCATTTTTCTCCAAAGTGTCATCAGAATCTAAAAACATTAGAATCTGCCCCCCCCCTCTATTAGCATATATTGCCCCTTTATTCCTACACACAAAGGGACCTAGATTGCTATCATTTTCTATCAAATGTATTCTCTCATCTGTTTGACAAAATTGCTTAACGATTTCTATGCTTTTATCCTCTGACTTATCATCTACAACAATGATTTCTATGTTAGAATAAGTTTGCTTTATACAGCTCTCCAATGCCCTTGCAATGAATTTTTCAGTATTGAATAGAGGAATAATAATAGAAATTTTCAATATCCTACCTCCAAATCACTCTTAAAATCAATCTCGCACCAACCGCCATTAATCTCCACCACTTGTGCGCCACCATACGCATTAATCAAGCCTTGCAAAAAGCTTGTCATATACATATTATCAAAATCTTTGCCATCATACATCGCATTTCTATCCAAACTATCATAGAATCCTAAAACTTGTGGCAAAAAGTGGTAAGAAAATTTAAAAAGCCCAATATATTGCCCCTCTATCTCCTCATAACTCTTAGGCTTTTTGCCAAGCTCTATGACTTTGCCCTCTCTTATTTTTAATGTCTCTGCGTCCAAAAGCGGATTTTCAAATCGCTTCTCCCACAATGTGCGCCAATTTTTATCCACCACGATACTTAAAGGCTCTTGCGATTCTATCAATGAGCGCACAATCTCTGCGCTATACACAATATCCGCATACGAAATAATCAAATCTTGCTTGTGTGTGATACAAGATTCTATAAACTCCCTCGCACAAAAGAGCGTTTGCACCATATTTGTTTTATTAAATTCAAGATTTTGATAAATATTTTTTATGTTAAATTGTGATTCCACATAGTTTTTTAAAACTGCAAATAAATATCCGCCCACCACTGCAATTTCCTTAATCCCAGCGTCTTTTAAAGCCCCGATTTCATAATCAATGAGCTTTTTGCCGCAATATTCCACCATACACTTTGGATTCTCTTGCGTAAGAGGCATTAGCCTTGAACCAAATCCCGCCGCTAAAATCATTGCTTTCATAACTTTCCTTGTAAAATTTTATCAATTTGCTCTACAATAGCCTCTTCTGAATGCCCTACATTATAAATTGCTTCGTTTCTAAATTTCTCTATCCTTTCAAAATCTTGTGCAAAGTCTAATGCCTTAAGCCACTCTTTTATTTCTGTTAAACTGCGACATATCCCCCCCCCCCCGCACTTATTTGATTAGCATATTCCGTGATCGGATTTTGCATTTTTAATGGGGAGAAAAATAGACTAGGACGCAAAGTGCTGAAAGAATAAGTAAAAGCCGCCGTGGAAATATCGGTGATAAAAAGCTCACTGAAATTATGAAACGCATTGCCCAATGCCTCATCAAACTTCACGCGCGCCTCTCCCGCCCATTTAGCTTTGATAAGTTGGTAAAAGGGGTGTTTGTTTTGAAAATTCATCGGGTGAGCGCGAAAAGAAATATTATAATCTGTATTTTCTAGCAAAGATTCTACCATCATATTTTCAAATCCGCTCAAAAGATTGTTATTTGCATTACTTCCTGTGCCATAGCGCAGGCTAGGAGCATAGGTAATCGTATTGCTCGGCTTATAATCATAGGCAAAAATTGCATTATCTAGCTTAGGATAGCCGCTCTCTAGTAGCTTAACCTTGCTTTTAGGCAATGCCTTCTTAAATTCTTTCATTGCGACTTTTGATGGCACTAAAATATAATCCACTACCTCACAAGCTCCTGTTTGCTCTATCAAACTATGTGGAAAATAAATGCGCTTGGCTGTGGTGCTTAAAAATGTCCTATCAATCTTGCCATTCTCATAACCCACTTGATCGGCAGTCAATATCAAATCAATCCCGCTAATATCGGTATTTAAATAATAAGTTTGTCCATTTTCTGTGATACGCCAAGGAAAGAAGACATTATGATGCCCACTTCTTTCAAACTCATCTTTTAATTCTCGTTCTACTATCGTGATGACATTATATTTTTCCTTTAAGCGAGTGATTAAGTTGCCATAGTGCTTGCGATAAGTAGGATAATAAGAAATGACTAGGATATTAGGACGCTCTTTGCTCAAATGCGATTCTATGTTGGATTTTGCCATTTGGATAAACTGATTTATTTGTGCTTCTACGCTCATATCATCTCTCCATTTACCACTTCTTGGATTCTTTTTGTTTTTTCTTGTTTCAACTTTGGATATTGCAAAATGGATTCTTTAAGCTCTTTTAACGAATAAACACAATGTGTTGAGGATTGGATTAAAGAAAAATATTTATCCTCCGCCGGAAAAGAAACGCTAGTGAAACCAAAAAAGCATAAAATGCTAGGATTCTGTGTCCATAGGGCGTATTTTAAAGCAATGTTTGAAATATCACTCACGCATAAATCTATACTTTTGGGGGCGACTTTCGCCCAAGTAATAGAATCCTTAAAAATCTCCAAAATAGAATCTTTCACCGCCTTATCTGTCTTAATATTTGGCAGATAAAATACCTTTTGCTTCATACTGACTAAAGCTTCTAAGATCAAAACATCAAACCCGCAAGCGACATTCCTATGTAAATCATCACTCGCCTCCCTGCTGCTTGGTGCATATAAAATTTTCATTCCTTCTCCTTTCTTATTGTTACAATTTTTAGCCACTCATCAAAGCTTTGATTCTGCCCCTCTTGCGCTTGCATTCCTCCCTCTCGTTCAATATGCCACATCATCGCAAAAATAGGCTTTTGTTTATGCTTAAATGCTTCTATGCTATGATCCTGTGCCATAACTAAAGCTTCCAAAGAATTTGGCAAATCCTTGATTCCATAGTTATGAAAAGAATTGACTTCAAACTTCTCACCACTGCTTGTATCTACAACTTGATGATTGCCAATATGCCCCTCTAAAAGCTCCAATTTCGCACCAAAATATTCTGCTATCCTCTGCGCACCACGACAGATTCCAAGCAAAGGCACATTATACTGCAAACAATGCGTGAGTATTTGCGCCTCATATTCATCACGCATAGAGGAAAGCGGATTAGGATTTAAAGAGTTTAAATCATTCCCACCACTTAGAATCACGCCACCTAAACTCCCCCCTAGAGATTGCGCATAAGTGCTAAAAGGCATCGCATAGCTTAAAGGCAGAGGCAAAAAGCCCTGCAAATGCTCCTTAAAAAAATCGCCCCACTCTACGCTTAAAGCCTCACGCACCTCGTAATAACTCGTATTTTCTAGCAATCTTTGCGTAATACCAATAAACTTCATAAGACTACGATTTGCCCACTTTCACAATCTAGCTTAATGCGCTTTGCGCTTAGAAATTTGCTAAAGTTTTCCTCGCCTACGCCAATCGCTGCGGGCAGTCCTAGTTCACTTGCGCGAATTGCCATATGCGAGTTTGCCCCACCATAGCAAGTAATCAATCCCGCGATATTTTTCGTAAATAAATAATCAAATCCGGGGTCAGCGGATTTAATCAGCACAATTTTGCCCTCTAAATTCGTATCGCTTAAATCGCTAATGAGCGCACTTACCGACTTTTGCGTGATGAAGTTTGGCACAATCTCCGCGCTTAAAAAGCTCACAACCTGCTCTGCATTGGTAAGTAGCACAGGAAGCTTCACGCTCAAAGTCAAGGCGTATTCCTCCTTGTGCCTTTTAATTTCCTCTAAAAATCTTTCCTTTGGATTTTTAGAATACAGCGAGGCATAAAGGTTTAAAATATTTTGAATATCCAAATGCGCCATTTCCTCTTTTGGGATTCCATAATAAACGCCTAGCTCACCAATGAGGCTTAAAGCACGAGAGAGTAGTTTGGTAAATTCAAACTTCGCATATTCTCTCCCCTCAATCGCTCTTTTCAAAAACTCTAAAAACTCTTTTGCGCTAATCTTTAGCCCGTGTTCGCTTAAAAGCGTATCAAGAGATTGCAGCTTTTTAGTATTAAGCACAAAATTACTTTCATTTGATGTCAAGCCCTCTCTTGCACCCAAATCAAAGTAAGCTCTAAAATCCTCATCATAGCGCGGACTTAAGATATTATAAGTGCTAGGGCGCAAATGCCCAAATTTGCTTAAAAACTCCTCTTTTGTTTCCTCTGTAAGCGTGGCAACACTTGAGGCTAACTCTTTGCTCACCGTGTTGAGAGAATTTAAAAATGCCTGTTTTTCCGCCAAGCTAAAAAATCCAATTTCTACAAGAGAATTAAGCATAGAAACCGCCACAAACCCAGCCCTTGCAATCCCTGCAAAAGGCAAAGTCCCATATCTCTTGCAAGATTCCAAAAGCCAATAAATCTTATCCAAAGTCGGCAAGTGCGAATCCTCTAAATCTTTGTAAATTTGCTCTAACTTTGCAATCTTTTTTAAATCCTTGATATACAAGCCTTTTTTGGGATTGATGATAGAATTTGTAAGCTCCAAAAGTGCAAATTCTAGCCTTTTAATCTCATTTTCATTAAAGCCTTTTGAAAGCAGACTTTTTAATTTATGAGGGATATTTAAATCATAGCAAGAAAAGACAATGTTAAACTCTATCTTATCGTGGAAATGCGGGTTTGCCTCCAAAGTATCCAAATAATAATCCACTAATTTACTTGCGATTTTTTTATCCAAAGCTTTGGGGATAAAGGAGTTAAAAGAAAGCCGCACATCAATATAAGGAATGCCCAAAAAGCAGTGCATTAGCGGGTGAGAGCGCAAATTAAGATAACCATAATTATCCCGTTGATACGCCCAAATATTATCCGTGATGATTTCTTTATAAAGGCTTAGGGCTAATCGCTTAGGCTTCAACCCCAAAATCTCGGCAGGATTCCAATCAGGCATTACACCAAAAATTGCGCGTTTGCCATAAATATCTGGCGTTTGCTTTTGCAAAGACACAATGCGCTTTTGTAATCTCTCTAGTGCACTAAATGGCAGGGATTCATAGAGATTGAGTTTATCTTTGACTACAAGCGGACGCACTTGCAGACAATACAAATCCCCGCTAGCATCTATCGCAAATTCCACATCTAAGAATTTATAATCAAAAAGTGATTCTAACTCCCTTAGCATTACAATAATAGCTTTTAAAGTGCTATCTTTTGGCAATTCCGCTTCTTTATGAGCAAAAAAGCTTAAGCCTTTGGCGCTTCCATCGGTAATAGCACTATTTGAACCGCTTTTATCCCACTCAATGCAATAATAAGGCGCAAGCGTATCTTTATCCGCACTCATCGCCACACCGCACATCGCGATATGCTCTAGCATTGGCTGAATGAGAATCTCATCATCAAGCTTTGGCATAGACGCCCCAACTTTGCGCAACGCCTCTAAAATCGCTTGGGATTCCACATTTACATTAGAGAGGCTTAAAAAAGCTCCTGCATTAGAAGTTTGCGCACTATCCTCACTTTTGGAACTGCTACGAACGATAAGCTTTTCACACGCATTTTCACCGCTGAAGCATTTTTGAATCTCCTCTAACACCCCCGCTTCATTCGCTTCCAACTCTTTAAGAGAAGTGAGCATTAAGGGCAAGACTTTTGCACTCTTTAATATGCCTTGCAAAGCTAGCAAATTACGCGCTTTGGTTTGAAAAGATAATTGCATAATAAACCTTAGATTCTACAAAATAAAGGCGACATTATAGTTTAAACTTACTTCAAGATTCTTTATTTTGCGCTTTTTGCTTATTTAGGTTTATCAACTTAGCCCTTTATGCAATGCCTAAAAGCACACATTTTAAGAAGTATTGCTCCATTATCATTTTCTTAGATAGGGTTTGCTAAAATGCAAAGATTTTGTTTTAAGGGGTAATTTTGAGCGAAGAAGATGTCAAAACGCGTTTCATTACACCAAGTTTGCAAAAAGCTGGCTGGGCTTTGGAACAACTTAGTATGGAGTTTGGCTACAAGATGGATTATGAGTTTAGTAATGGACGCGTGGAGTTTATTGGCTCTAGTATTAGAATAGGCAAAAATAAGGTAGATAATGTTTAAAGAAATACTAAATGGCAATAGTTTGCAGATATTAAAAAGCTATATTGCTGATGAATGGATAGATATTATTATTACTTCTCCACCTTATAATGTCGCACACAAATATGAAAATTATAATGATGATTTAGAATTTGAATCTTACCTTAACTCAATGCGTGCAATATTTAAAGAATGTTATCGCGTCTTAAAAATAGGCGGTAGAATATGTGTGAATATTCCTTTTGCTGTAAAAAATAAAGAATCCAAACAAGTGCGATTTCTTTCTGTGTATATAACACAAATTCTTAATGAAATTGGTTTTAATGAGTTTGAGTTGATTTCTTGGCATAAAGGCAAAGACATTAAACATTTTCAAGGCAATAATACCGCGTGGGGAAGTTGGAAAAGTCCTTCTTGTCCTTCATTTAGACCTCTTGGAGAATCTGTTTTGGTATTTTATAAGGGAGAGCGGACGCATAGAGGAGACTCTCAAAACATAGATATTTCTAGTGAAGAGTTTAAAGAATGGACGAAAAATGTATGGTATTTTGATAAAGAGAAAGAGCAGGGGTTTGAAAATATTTTGTGTGCAAGTAATAATGCCAAAAAAGATTTGCACCCAGCTCCCTATCCTGAAGAGTTGATTGAACGACTATTAAAAATTTACTCTTACAAAGATGATATTGTGCTAGACCCTTTTAACGGAACAGGCACAACAACTTATATGGCAAGTCTTTTAAATAGGCAATTTATCGGCATTGAATTATCTAGCAAATATTGTGAAATCGCAATCAATAGGTTACAAAATAAATCTTTACCTACTCTAAAAAGCTTCCCCGATAAAATGGCAAATTTAGTCAATAGCGACAATACTTTAGATTCTCTAAATGAAGTTTTCCCTTATAAAGAAGCCTTTAGTCCTTATTTGATAGAACAATTACAAAAGAGATTCCATTGCTCTATACAATCGCTTTATGACCCATTTTGCGGGGTTGGTTCTAGTTTTTTAAATCCACAGATAAAGCAATGCTTTGGATTTGACACTTCACCTTTTGCCATAAATGTAGCTAAGGCAAAATTAGAAAAACTAGATTCTAAAAATCTACAAAAAGCAAAAAAGATTGCAGAAAATTTTCAATTTAGCAACAAAAGCTATCCTTATCCCAAATGGGAATCTTTTAGCAAATATGCCAATAAGAAGCAATTTAATATCATAATGGATTTTATAGAGTCTTTTAAAGGTTTAGATTCTAAAGTTTATCATTTTGTGAGGTTTTTAGTATTTTGCAATTTAGAAAAAATATTAAATTACAAAAAAGACGGTAATGGTATAAAATTTAGAGAATCTAAAATTAAAGATACGCAATCTTATCTTAAAGAGCTTACTTTAAGGGCTTTTGAATTAAAAAAAGAATTTGATAGTAAAAATACTAAAATTTTAATGTTAGAAAATCTTTCGTCTATTACTAATAAACCTAAAGAGAAAATAGATTGCATTCTTACTTCCCCTCCCTATGCAAATTTATTTGATTATTTTGAAATTTATAAAATGGAATTATGGAGCAGTGGCATTATCCAAAGTTATGAGGATTGGAAAAAGCTTAAAAAATCTGCCTTGAGAAATAATAAAAACGCCAACTTGCAAAAGACGGATAGCATAAATAATATTCTATTAGATGAAACACTTGCGATTCTTGAAAGTAGAAATTTAGAATCTAGCATACTTACAATGCTTACAAATTATTTTTTTGATATGCAAAAGGTTTTAAAAAATAGCTTTGATATTCTTAAAAAGAATGGATTTTGTTTTATTGTGGTAGGAAATTCCTGCTATAAAGGAGTGCCGATAAAAACAGATGAAATCTTAGCGCAAGAAGCGCAAAAAATAGGCTTTAAATGCGTAGAAATCATTGTGGCTAGAAAACTTAAAACTTCAAGCCAACAAATGAAAATCCTAGATTCTAAATCTAAATTTTATTTGAGAGAAAGTATTATTGTATTGCAAAAGGAGGAGTAATGAAACAAGTTAGTATGCGACATAAAAGAAAAGATACAGAATTATTTTTTGATTCTTTTAAGCATTTTAAGCATAATTTATCTAATCTCATAGGAGTAGAATTGCCCACGCTTTACCAACTTGGTGTTGAGCAATATTTAAATCTCATTTCTACTAATTATAAATCAAAATACCCCGATATGCGAAAGATTGGCTTGATAGAATATGATAAACCTAGCGACTACTCTTTTTCTCTCACGTCAGAAGCACAATCTTTTATGGCAAATTCATACTTAATACAAAATATTTATAGTGAGAATGATTTAAAAGCGGGAAGAAAAAATATTGATTCTTTACCGCCTAATCTTTTAATTCAATCTTTTGTGGATTCTTGCTTATTAGATTCTTATCAATATGAGATACTGAAACTTATTCTCTCATATTACGATACTGCGGATTTGATTCGTCCTTATTTGGCACTTTTAAATTTTGTAAGACATTACGAGATACAAAATTTATCCTACATAATATTGCAAGATATTCTAGCCCAAACAAAAGAGAATATCTTATTAATGCGATACGATGAAAATGCCTTTAATAATCTTGATTTAACTATTCAAAATGAACTAAAAAGACCCATTTCTTATATTTATAATTTTCTCCAAACCGCTTTAGTTGTGGATTCTAATTATAATATAATTGTTAATTTTAATTTTGTAGATAGACTGCAAATTGAAATGAATAATATTGTTTTTGCTCAACCTACTCCTACTCAAAACAATTCTCGTCCTGCGAGGGAACAAAGACTCTTTAGAGAAAATGTTTTAAAGGCTTACGACTATCAATGTGCTATCACAGGACAA
Organism: Helicobacter ganmani; assembly: GCF_003364315.1. Lineage (NCBI taxonomy): Bacteria > Pseudomonadati > Campylobacterota > Epsilonproteobacteria > Campylobacterales > Helicobacteraceae > Helicobacter > Helicobacter ganmani. Next base: position 103,652 of record NZ_NXLS01000005.1, read on the forward strand.
AGTATTTTTATAGATAATAGAGTATTGCTTGAAGCGGCACATATTATTCCTTATAGAGACGGTGGCTCATTTGCCGTATCTAACGGAATAGCTTTAAGCTATGAAATGCACAAAATATTTGATAACGGGTTGTTTGGATTTGTTTATGATAAAAATCAAAACTTGAGAATTAAAGTTTCTAGCTCTCATAGAATTGTTGATAAATATGGAATCTTAAATAGCTTGGATAACCGTATTATTTCCATTCCACATAAAGAATCAGAAAAGCCCGATTCTTTAGCGGTGGAATATAATCTAGAAAAGTATTTATTATAGATTTAAATTGTAAAAAGCGACTTTTAGAGGAGTTTAATTTACACCTTATCGTGCGACTTCCTAAAGAATCCACAATTAAGGGGTATTGCTTTTATCTGCCTATTTTGAGCGGGGATAAATGGCAAATAGAATGCTTTGAAAATGGGGAGGGCTAATACAAAGGATTTGCAAAAGAAGCTAGAAATGCACCTAGAATAGCATTTAGCTCATCTCCTCGCACATTGCTAAAAACTCCTGATAATACTTCCAAGATTCTATTATGTCGGGACGCACAGAAGCTAGAAATGTGAGATGTTTTTCAAAGACTGCTTTAGCCTGTAAAGCAAGTTCTTTATGAGTGTGTAAATACTGCAAAATCTGCTCTTCACTTAGCTTTTTAGATTCTTCAATTTTTCTTTGTTCCTCTAGGCGTGGAATAAATGCGAGGAGATATTCTTTGATTTGCTCACAAGTTTTTGTGTCTTGTTTTAGAATCTCAAAGTCTTTTTTCTCAATACACACAATAATACGCTCATAAAAATTATCTTGATTAAAAAGAAATTGTGTGATGTCTTGATAATGCTCAAAAGTATTTTTATGCTGCCAAATATCCACCTCATCTACGGGCACTTTGACATAAATCCTCTCATCAAGCGCAAAAATCTTATCTATCAAATGCAATGCTATGCTCTTTTGCTCCATTTGAACCCTAAAAACAAGAGGCAATAACCCCTCATAATAGGATACATTGACTTCAAATTTCTCCTTATCACTAGGTTTTGGGGCAGGAAAAGAAAATGCTTTTGCTAAAGTATTCATTGTTTCAAAGGCTCTCTTACCTACAATTTCAGACATATCAATACATATAATATCTTCGTCTGCAATGTTAATAAGAGCTTTTCTTAAGTCTGTGTCGTGGAAATCTGTGAAATTATATTTCAAAGAACCTCTAATCGTCCCAAAACAAGGCGCATCTTCTTTGCCAAAGGTAGATTCATCATTATGTGCATCATATCCATTATAGCCTATAAGGTTTTCACAGATGAAATCCGGGCTTAATGCAAAGCTTAGATTCTCCTCTTGTGCCATTTGCAGTCGCTTTCTCCTAAAGTTTATTCCGCTTTTTAAAATGCTTATAGGGTCTCTAATGAGATTGAGGGCTTTGGTTTGGGGGATTAAAGCATAAAGTTTATTGCTATCTTTATCTTTCATATATTCTCGGATAGACAAATAGCCAAAGTGGGGGGGGGGCATAGTATAATGGTAAGAGAGAATCTGCTCCCAATACTTTTCATAGATTATTTTTGAAGAAGAAGGATAACGAATGTAATCCATTCCCCCACAATTTAAAACGAAATGATTTAATCCCCTATTCCCGCTAGCGTGGCTACCAAAATATATAAATTTATAATAAGGCGGCAAAGGAATATTTAATTCCCAAGCGATTTGAGGCGAGATTTGCTCATAATCTAAAGTGTTAGGATTAAGCAAAGGGGGATAGGGGTGATTAGCATATTTTTCTAGAAATGATTGAGAGGCAAGCCATAGTTTGATATTATCATACTCTTTGGCAAAATACTTTAAAAAAGTCGGGTTTGTGGTATAAATATGATGTTTTTTACAAAACAAAATCATCTCATTAGAATGAGCAGAATCTAACTTGCGCAAAATTTGAGCCATCATAAGCCGTTGGAGTAAAGCATAGATTCCACCTTTATGCGCTTTTTTATCTATGATATGTTCCAAAGCACCCCAAACGCCACCTTGCTTTAATATCTCAAATGTTTTGCTTTTACCCATTTTACTTCCTTAATTTTACCCTACTTTTCTTGCACTCCAGCAACGTGTAGTGTATTTGATGTCAAATTCTTGAGGGAGAACTTCTCGCATTTTTGCAGTGATTTTATCAAAAATCTCTTGCCCTTCTTTGGTCTCTAAATCCCAATAAGGATTTTTCACACTCTGCCACGCTAAAATATAGTTTTCCAAACTTTGGTGAAAGTAAAAATCCTCTTCAATGTAAATAATATTATCAAAAAGCTCTTTGTGTGCTTCAATAATTGGGCGTTGGTCTTCGCGTCTCACACCTCTTGTGTAGTTTGGCACGATGGAGAGAATCGCATTTTCTGCCTTTTGCTGAATGGGGTCGTTTAAGTCTCTATGATTCCACATACACGAAAAGTATCCATTGCCTTTAAGCAGTCTATGGGCTTCTTTTAACGCCTCTGTCCTATCCATTACATTAAAGCTACTGCCAAAGGTTACCCAATCAAAACTCCCGCTTTGTAACGTAGAATCCACGCCCGTAGCCCTTACCCATTCAATTTTTGCGCCTTTTGTGCGCTCAATGCCGATTTCACGCATTGCGTCATTTGGCTCTACACTCACCACTTCACAACCTCTCTCTAAAAGCATAATGCTTAAATTTCCTGTCCCTGCACCAATATCTGCGACTTTCAAATTGCCCGCTTTTTCTCCGCTAGCCAAAGTGATAAGCATATCAATCGTTTTGGGTGCGTAATTCGGGCGGTAGCTGTAATATTTCGCGTGTTTGGTGTAATCCCAAACTTGTTCTACTATTCTTGTCTTATTCTTTTGCATTGTTGTTTCCTTATTATGTTGCCCAATGCAAAAGAAAAAGAATAGAGAATTACGCCCTAGAGCCTCCTTTGCTGGACTTTCTAGCCGTCCAAGCACGAATTTTATAAGGAATCTCTAAAGTTTGTAAATGCGAGATTTTGGATTCTATCATTTCCAAAATCTTTTTCCATCTTTGCTCCCCTGCTTGGGCTTGTATATCATTTACAGAATGCCACGCTCCAAGATAACGCGCTTTGTCCATTATCTCTATGTAGTCGCACTCCATAAAAAAGCAGTCTGTGAAATCCCCTGTGGAGATGAGGATTTCCTCCCATTTTTTGACATTTTGTGTCCCGCTGCTCACTCTAGCAAGCTCTGGAACAATATTCTTAATCTCTTGTTCAATTTCATAGAATACTGAACCCTCTAGGATATTTCTAGGATTCCATATAGCAGTGAAATACCCCCCCCCCCCCCGCAGAAGTATTGTGGGTAGAAGTATGGGCAGAGCTATTTTGAGCCGCAGAATTTTTTAAGATTCTCGCAAACTCGGGCAAAGATTTCTTAGGGTCAGTCCAATGGAAGCTACTCGCCATAATCACCCAATCGGCAATTCCACTTTGCACGCCTGTTTCCTCGCCACTTCCTTTTTGCCATTTGATATTTGTGTCTTTGGTATAGGCGATGCCCTCTTCTCTCATCTCATCATTTGGCTCTACGGCTAAGACTTGCATTCCAAACTCACTTAGCATTTTGGTAAGCTTGCCTGTCCCTGCGCCCACTTCTACGATTTGCAAATCTTTGAGATTTTTTTGCTCATCATTGATACAAGCAATCAGCTTTTCTAACAACATCGGGCTATATGCCGGACGATTATGATAATGCTTCGCCACTTGTGTAAAATCACCTTGTTTCATTTGCTTCCCTTTCCTTTGATTTGAGTTAAGATACTCTGCACCTTTTGTTCTAAGTTATTCGTCGTATCATTGGGTAGGATTATATCCGCATTTGGCTTAACAAATGGAATATCCACCCCCACGACATCTTGAATCTCTCCTTTAAGCGCACCGCTATAAAGTTCCTTTTGGTCGCGCCTTTGCAGCTCCTCCATAGAACATTCTATATAAATTTCTAAATAATTTTGCAAAGTCTTGCGGTTATAAGCATACACTTCATCAAAAAGCGAAATCGTAGTTACCACTACCACTAAACCTTGCGAGCTTAGAAAATGCGCAAAAGCTGAACGCTTGAGTGCAACTTCAATCCGACCTTGTTTATCGTAAGCGTAATGCCCAAGTAAATCACGCAACTCATCGCCATCTAAATACACAATATTGGGAATCTCTTGCTTAATCCTCTCATACAATGCCTTGCCAATCGTGCTTTTCCCACTCCCTGCCAAGCCGCACAGCCACAACACAAGCCCTTTGCCATTTTTTACCCACATACTGCGTCCTTGACTGCTTCAATCACTTCTTTCACTTCCTCATCAATCAAATGTTCCCCCATTGGCAAAGATAGAATCTCCTCTTGCCACGCAGAAGCATTGGGTGTGGAGGATTCCACAACATAGGATTGATGGCTAAAGGCAGGGCAATTTGGCAAAGCAATCGGGTAATGCAATCCATATTCAATCCCCTTTTGCTTCAAATATGTCATCACTGCGTCGCGATTCTTAATCCGAATCACAAACAAATGCCACACACAAAAACAAGAATCCTTAACCTCTGGTAAGATTATGGAATCGCAATCCTTAAACCCCTCAAAATAGAGCTTCGCTACCTTCCTGCGTCTAGTATTCCAAGCTGCTAAGTGTCGCAATTTCACGCGCAAAATCGCTGCTTGTAGATTATCAAGTCGCGAATTTCTCCCTACGATTCTATGTTCGTATTTTTTCAATCCTCCGTGATGAGCAATCTCCTCACATTTTCGCAAAAGCACAGAATCACGACTTACAATCGCTCCACCATCTCCATAAGCCCCTAGATTCTTGCCCGGATAAAAACTAAAAGTAGCAATATCGCCAAAAGTCCCCACACACTGCCCTTTAAACTTTGCTTCGTGTGCTTGAGCGCAATCCTCAATTACGCGGAGATTCTTTTCTTTTGCAATCTCCAAAATCTCCTCAATCCTTGCACTCTGCCCATACAAATGCACTGCTAGAATCGCACTTGTCTGCTCTGTGATTTTGGATTCCAAATCCGCTAAATCCATTGTATAATCCGCTCCACAATCCACAAATTGCACTCTTAAGCCATTGCGCACAACCGCTTCTGCACTCGCCGCAAAAGTATTTGCAGGCACTAAAACCACCGAATCTTTGGGCAAGGCAAGAGATTCTATCGCAATTTCAAGTGCGTCCGTGCCATTTGCCACGCCTAGAGTGCGCACACTTCCGCCTAAAAACTCCGAAAACTCCTCCCCAAATGCACTCACCTCACTGCCACCCACAAATGCGCTACTCTCCACTACATTTGAAATTGCAGTTTCTATTTCGCCTTTTATGTCCAAATATTGTTTTTTTAAGTCTAAAAATTTTATAGCCATAATGCCCCCATCTTCCAAGTCTCTCCAAACTCTTGCGCTTTTGTGTAGCAATGGGATTCCAAAATCTCCCTCCAAGCCTCTTGCATTCCGCTACTCCAAGCAATATCATCAAATAACATAATACCCCCCCCCACCACAAAAGGCAAAATTTGCTTGTAATAGGCTATTGTGGCTTCTTTATTATGGTGTCCATCAATGAAAGCAAAGTCAATGGGCTTGATTTTTTCTAAGAGATTTGGCAGCATCAAATCAAAGCGTCCAACCAACACTTCAATATTTTTTAAAGCAAAATGCTGATGATTTTCTTTAGCAATTTGTGCGACATTTGGGCTTCCCTCAATGCTCCAAATTTGAGCATTTGGCGCGAATGAAGCCATATAAGAGCTAGAGAATCCCAAACAAGTGCCAAGCTCTAAGATTTTTTGCGGCAATAAACTCTTAAAAATCTCAAAAATTACTTCCGCTTTTTCGCGTTTGACACCAATCTTTGCCAATTCACAAAGTGGAACTTCAACGCAAACGCCTGCTTCCATTTGTTCCTTTGTGCGCTTTTCCTCTGGCTTCCCTGCGCCATAATCTATGACTTCTATCAAAGTTGTCTTTTGCTTTAGATGCTCACGATACGATTCTATTTTGCTTGTAATCTCTTCAAATCCCATCTTTTTTTCCTTTTATAATTCCCGAATTAATTGCGCGGGATTCCCTGCATAGATTCCGCTTTTAACAATATTTTTTGTAACCACGCTTCCTGCGCCAATCACGACATCATCGCAAATCTCCACAGGTAGAATCGTAGCATTTGAGCCTATGCTTACACAATTCCCAATTTTTGTTTCTTTATATTTTGTAGAATCCCCACCTGCTGGCTTGCCCTCTTTAAATAAATCATTGACAAACATTACTCCGTGTCCTATGAAGCAATTCTCTCCTATATCCACAAGTGAGCAAATAAAACTATGGCTTTGGATTCTACTCTTTGCACCCACTTTCACCCCTCTTTGAATCTCTACAAAAGGACCCACAAACACCTCATCTCCAAGCTCACATTCATAGAGATTACAAGGCTCTACAATCTTGACATCAGCCCCCATTTTCACCTCCCTTATTTTGCTCTCGTATAAAGTAAAATTTCCTGCCCCCGATGAAACAATAGGGCGGTTCAAATCCGGGCATTGCAGTGGCACGAATGATTTTTTCAATTAAAGCCCCCCCCCCCACAAGATTCTAGCCTGATGTGCTTTAATCTTTCTATTTCTATTCTTTTATGAAACTCTCTACGAGGCGAGAAAATGGAATCTTGAGGGATTAGCCGATAATCTCCTTTAATCATTTTTTCTAAATTTTCAGAAAATAGCTCTACTCCATAAGTATTTGCCAACTCTACTAGCTCCTCTACGAAGCAGTTTTTAGGGATTTTAAACCTCTTTTGAAAAGCAATCGCACCATTATCAATCCCTTCGTCCATTTGATGTATTGTTACACCAAACTCTTTATCTTCATTTAAAATAGCAAAAGAAAATTGATTGCACCCTCTATATTCTGGCAAAGGTGCTAGGTGGAGATTTAAAGCAATCTCTTTAGCGCAAAAAATATGCTGTGGTTTTAAGATTTGGTGATACTGCACAGAAAAAAGTATATCAAAATCTAGCTCAAAAAGCCCGTTTAAATCTGTAAGGAGTGGGATTTTATGTTGTATGCAAAACTCCTTTACCGCTTGTCCTCTAGGAGATGTCCCCACTGCGACAAGCGCAAAATCTAACGTGTCTTGCCTAGCAAACAATTCTTGCAAACATTGTTTGCCAATTTCTTTTGCGCCTAAAAACACGATTTTTTTCATTCCTTATGTCCTAATCTACATTTCTCTGGGTGGAATCTCAAAAACACTTCCTTGCCTGTCTCTACGGATTCATACATTGCGATAATGAGTTCTAAGCTTTTACGTCCCTCTAGTCCATCAACCAAAGCCTTTGTGCCATTTAAGATAGAATCTACTACATGCAAATAATACTCCTTATGCCCAAATCCATAGACATTTGGGGGATTGACGGAATATTTTTCCATTACTTCCTTGTCTGATTCCATTGCGTTTGTAAAATTCCAATGCTTGATTTCATTGACAGCAAATCCACCAATCTCTACGCTTCCAAGCTCTCCGAGTATAGAAAGACTACCCTCCAAATCTTTTGGACGCGTAGCAGTCGTCGCCTCAATCACACCCAAAGCCCCATTCTTAAACTTCAACACCGCAACCCCTGTATCCTCTGTCTCTATGTCGCTTAATGCGATGCGACTTTTTGCAAACACACTTTCCACATCACCTAGCATCCATTCCAGCAAATCAATATGATGACTCGCCTGATTGGTAAATACTCCTCCATCTTGCGCCCAAGTGCCACGCCACGAATCTTGCTTATAATACGCATTATCCCGACACCAACGCACCCGCACACTGCCCATTACGATTTTACCAAACCGCCCAGATTCCAATGCCTCACGTAATTTTTGCACGGGTAAATTGTAGCGATTCTGCTTCACAACAAAAAGACGAATCCCAAATTTATCGCAAGATTCTATCATTTTATCAGCGTCCTCCAAAGTCAAAGCCATAGGCTTTTCTACGATAATATGTTTTTGATAAGGTGCGACCTCTAGGGTATTTTGCGCGTGTTTGCCACTTGGTGTGAGAATAGAGACTACATCAATTTTATCGCCACACTCTTTCATCATAGAATCTAAATCTGTAAAATAAGGCACATTGTATTTTATCCCAAAAGCTTCCGCGCGGACTTTATCAATATCACACACGGCTACAAGCTTAGCTCCTGCAATTTCGCTGCTGCTTAAAAGTTGCGCGTGGCGCACTGCGATTCTCCCACAACCAAGTAAAGCTACACCTAACATTTTTTCTCCTTTAAGATTCTACATTCTATTGTATCAAGGATTGCGTTAAAATTGCATTCTCCTTGCACAAAGTAACTTTGCGATTCTATTTTTTTACCTAACATTTCTTGAGCAATTTTTAAAATTTCCTCACAATCTTGACTCCAAAACATTAGTTTGTGTTTAATCAAATATTGGTCGTGAATCAGCCAAAGAGAACGTGTAGAGATAGTTGGAATCCCATAGCAAACCGCCTCAAGATTCATCGTTCCTCCTCCACCGATAAATAAATCAATGAAAGGATAAAATTCCTCTGGCTTTAGCTTTTCCTCCAAAATGGTCGCGATTCCTCCAAAATCCCTTTTTAACCTGTCTTTTTCATATCTTGGCATAATCACAATATTCGCATTGATTGCTTTTTTAAGCAAAGGAATCACTTGATAAATCACAGGGATTTGCTCTTTAACATAATGGGCTTTGTATTCCTCTTCACGCACAAGAATCGTGGGTTTTGTCGTGTCTAGCCCATAGCGGATTCTAAAGTCATTTTTAGATTCCTTTTGAATCGCATTTATCCACAAAGCTACATCAATAAAAGGATAAGGCACGATTTGGGATTCATCTAGTGCGAAACGTAACATAAGCTCTTTTGGAAAAATAAATGGATAGAAAAAAAGCTTAGAAAAAGGCAAAGTAAGCCTTGCAACTGCAGTTAATTCACGCGGGCATTCTTCATCGCCGGGTTTTGTAAATGCAGGTGTATCATAAATATTCACCACCGGAATCCCGATTCCATACGCTACTTGCACGCTATCTACCACTGCACCACAGATTAGTAATCTAGGAACGCCCTGCACTTTAAATAAATCCAAAATCTCTTTTTGTCGGAATATTCTTGCTTGAAACTTTTCTAGCAAAGTTGCCCCGCCATATTCTCCAAGCACGGTATGTGGAATCTTGTGTAGTTCTAAAATCTCCTTAGCCTCTGTATAATGAGGCGCGTAGCGCGTAGTTACAAACACTTTATGCCCTCTTTTTTGTAATTCTTTAATCATCACGCTAAAAAACATTGCATATTTGGGGGTTGCGACATCAATCCAAATCATAATCTACCCTTTAAAGTCTCAAAAATTACCAAACGAATATCAAAAAGAGAGCTTGCATTATATCCTAAAGTTTGCATTAAGCAAAATTCGGGCGCACTAAACCCTATTTTGTCTCTCCGCCAAGCCAACTCCTTACTTCCCAATTTCTCTAAAAGCAAACGCAAAATAAATTTGCTATATCCCTTGGATATTTTAAAAGATTCCGAAATCCTAAAGGCAAATTCCACCACACGAAAATCTGTAAAAGGCGTGCGATTTTCAATCCCAAATGCCATCGCATTTCTATCTTCATAGCGCAGGAGATTGGGGAGATTAAAGCTAATCGTATCTAGCCAAAGCCCTTGAGAAAAATCGGGCAAAAATCTCTCCAAAAGGTTTTCCAAAGTCGGAATCGGAAGCCCAAAATCTCGCATTTTCTCTATGTCCTTTGCATTATCCTCTGCAAATAATTTTAACTTTAAATTTGTATTCAACGCACATTTAAGCCCGAAGTTGTATTCCCTAAATGCAGCATTTCCATAGAGTTGAATGCGATTCTCAAACTCGCTAAAATCGCTAAAAATATAGCGTCCCACATAATGATAATACCCACCAAAAAGTTCATCAGCCCCCTGCCCATCTAAGACGACCTTACAATAAGGAGCAATAGATTTAAAAAGCAAATATTGCGAATAGATTGAAAAACTGCGAAAAATCTCATCTTGCGTATAGCACAAACTTTGCAATTCCTCTGCAATAGAATCCAAACTCGGAGAAACAAAATGGATTGGAATCTTTAAATCCTCTGCAAGTCGCTTGATATGCGCACTCTCATCACCTTGCGTATTGTCCTTAAAGTTCAGCCCAAAATAGCGACAATCTATCTTTTCTCGTGCAATAAAATGCGCCAAGATGGAGCTATCCACCCCGCCTGAAACGCAAAGAGCAAGCGGAACATCAGAGCGCAAACGAATCTTTGTCGCATCAAAAAGCAAAGATTCCAACTCCTCTAGCGCGTTTTGTAGAGTCTTTTCATCACTTGGAACGCTTTTAATCGCCTCAAAATTCGGCTCAAAATCCCAATATTTTTGGAATCTTAAACTGCTATCACCTAGCTTCAAGTGTGCAAAATGCGCTGGAGGAAAATTTAAGATTCCTTGATAAATACTCTTTTTGGAATCCCCATTACTAAAGAGCAGCCACTTTGCGACCTCATCTAAATCAAAACTAAAAGATTCCACAGCCAAAAACGCCTTAATCTCGGAGGCAAAAAAGAATTTATCCCCCCTAAAAGAGTAGAACAAGGGCTTATTACCCAATCTATCTCGCGCCAAAAAAAGCGAGGAATCCCGCTTATCATAAATGCAAAAGGCAAAATCTCCATTGAATTTTTGCAAACATTTCTCCCCCCAAACTGCGTAAGAATGTAGTAAAACCTCTGTATCACTTGTCGTAAAAAAGGGGATTCCTAGACTTTCTAGCTCTGCTCTTAGTTCCAAATAATTATAAATCTCTCCATTAAACACAAGCAAAAAATGCGGACAATAGGGCGAAGTAAAGGGCTGATTCGCCTCACATTGCAAGTCAATAATGCTTAGGCGATTATGTGCAAAGGAAAAATTCTCATCACTAAAGCTCCCTTTCGCGTCTAATCCCCTATGGAGCATAGTTTCAGATGCCTTTTGCACCACCTCTAGCGCATAATTCCCTCCGCAAATACTACACATTAGTTTAGGATTCCATTACTTTTTGCACCACTTGCGCAATCTCTTTGATTTCAGATTCCTGCAAATAAGGATTCATTGGCAGGCTTAAAACTTCCTCACTTGCTAATTCCGTATTAGGAAAATCGCCTTTTTTGTAGCCTAAAGGCGCAAAACATTCTTGCAAATGTAAGCCCAAAGGATAATGAATCGCACTTGGGATTCCGCTATCTTTTAGCTTCTCTTGTATTTTTTCGCGATTTTTCACGCGCAAAGTGTATTGCGCAAACACACTACTTCGCCCCTCCAAAACTCTAGGAATCACGACATTTGCGCTACTTAAGTAATGATTGTAAAGTTTAGCTACCTTGTTTCTTGCTGCAATATCCTGCGCAAAATACTTTAGTTTAATCCTTAAAACTGCAGCTTGTAATGCGTCTAATCTCCCGCCAATTCCAACAAATTGATGCACATATCTTGACTTCTCCCCGTGCAATCTCAAGCTTGCAATTTTCTTTGCTAAACTCTCCTCTTGAGTAAAAACCGCTCCTCCATCTCCATAGCAGCCCAAAGGTTTCGCAGGGAAAAAGCTTGTTGTAGCAATCGCGCCAAATGTGGAATCCTTGCGACCTAAAAACTCTGCGCCAAAGCTCTGTGCGCCATCAAGGATTAATTTAAGATTCCGCTCCTTGCAAATGTGCTCTAACTTTTCTAAATTCGGTGGTTGCCCATAGAGGCTAACGGCTAGAATCGCCTTTGTCTTAGGCGTGATTTCTTGCTCAATCAAATCACAATCCAAATTATAATCCTCTAAGGATATATCTACAAAAACGGGCTTAATCCCCAAAAGCGCAATCATTTCAGCAGTGGCAATAAAAGTAAAAGGAGTGGTAATCACCTCATCACCCGCCTTAACTCCTAAAGCCATTAATGCAAGGAGTAGCGCGGAACTTCCGCTAGAGCAACTCACCGCATAGCCACCACCGACAAACTCCGCTAACTCTTTCTCTAGGGATTCCACTTCGCTTCCCATAATAAACTGCGCATTTCTACATACTCTTAAAACAGCTTCTTCAATCTCCTCTTTATGTGCTTTATGCGATTCTTTTAAATTTGCAAAATCAATCATTTCGTTTCCTTATCTAAAACTTCCAAAACAGAATCACGCAATTTATAGCAACTACCATCAAAACTATCTCTTGCAATTCCGTATTCATCAAACTCTAAGCGCATTCCCGCCTTATCTACAAAGCCAATTTGACACGCAGGATTCCCTACCATTAGCGCGTAAGGTGGCACATCACGCACGATGACTGCTCCCGCACCGATTAACGCGTATTCCCCAATCGTGATTCCACAAACAATCGTAACATTTGCACCAATGGAGCAGCCCTCTTTAAGCAGAGTTTTCTTAAATTCCTCTCTGCGATTGATGAAACTGCGCGGATTTAGGACATTTGTAAAAACCATAGAAGGTCCTAAAAACACATTATCCTCGCATTCTACGCCCTCATAAATGCTGACATTATTCTGCACTTTTACGCCCTTTCCGATTCTAACCTTTGGACCCACCACGCAATTTTGCCCAAAGGAGCAGTTCTCTCCGATTTCACTTCCACTTAGAATATGGCTAAAATGCCAAATCTTGCAGCCCTTTCCTATGCGGACATTCTCATCAATTATAGCGGTATGATGGGCAAAATAATTTGTTTTCTCACTCATTGCACTGCCATTTTTGTTTATAAGCTTCAAAATGATTCATCATTTCCTTTTCCTCTATGGGCTTCATTCTTTTGGTGCTTTGCATTTGTGGAATCTCATCATAAGGATTGCTAGGATTTTGCAAATGGTATTTAAAATTAGCAATAAGTGCGATTTCATTCTCATAATGCCTCCGCGCTAGTGTATGCAGTGTGTCGCTTTCATACACTTGCGTAGGCATTACCGCGACAATCTCGCCGCTATCTACTTCCTTATTAATGTAATGCAATGTTACGCCCAAAGGTCTATCCTCTAAAATCGCCCATTTAAACGAATCCAATCCGCGCGAATTGGGGATAATTCCGGGGTGAGCGTTTAGAACTTTCTTGCCCTTTAAGCATTCTTGCGAGAGGATTCCGCAGCCTGTGATTACATAAATATCGCATTCATTTGGAATCTCTGCATCACTAGCGCATTCTTGATATTTGAGATTCCATTTTGCTGCAATTTCTTTCGCACTTATTGCTTCGCTTTGCTTTGGTCTATGGGAGAATAGCACTGCTCTTTCCTCCCTACTCACAAATGGCAGGGCATATAAGCATAAATCCCCCCCCCCCCGCAGAATCGTTTAATAAGAAGCTGTTTAAAACCTGCTCTGTTTTTAAATGGGGAGATTGATAGGTGATAATGCCTATTTTGTGAAATCTTTGCATTTTATTTCCTTTATTTTGAAATTGTTTTGCAAAAGGGGTGGTAATCACCCACTAACCCTAAAGGCTCGGTATTTCGGATTTGATGCACTATTTGGATAGAAGGCTTTGCATCTTGCAATCCAAAGCCTCCCCCCTTTAAAATATCACAATAACTTTGTGCATGTAAATCAGTAAATCCTTCACTAAACTCTACAGATTCCCCATTAATACTAATTAGTCTAAAAGTGCGTTTGTTTTGTTCTAATGCCTCTTTTGGTAGTGTTGTAGAATCCACAGATAAAAACCACCGCACTCTTGCATGCTTTAACTCTAGGATTCCACTTGCACTCTGTGCGTCTAATAAATGCACTTGACTATCCCGCACCTCTCCAAAAATCCAAGAAAGCATGTCAAAAAAATGCACACCTATATTTGTTGCTACCCCACCACTTTTGGTAATATCGCCTTTCCACGAGATGAAATACCATTTCCCTCTTGAAGTGATATAAGTTAAATCTACATCAAAAACCTTATTAGGTTCTTTTTGCAAGGCTTGTTGAATCTTTCTTTTTAAAGCAAGGATACTTTCGTGTAATCGCAACTGCAAGATATTATAAACTTTTCTTTGGGTTTCTTTCTCTATTGTTTCTAATGCGTCCAAATTCCAAGGATTCAATACCAAAGGCTTTTCACAAATTACATTAGCATTATTTCTAAGTCCAAAGCGAATATGGCTATCATGCAGATAATTTGGTGAACAAATAGAGATAAAATCCACCCCCTCTTTTTTACGTCTCAACTTATCTATATGCCTATCAAAGCGTTCAAATTCTGTAAAAAAATCCGCATTAGGAAAATAGCTATCCATAACCCCCACGCTATCGTTTGGGTCTAGAGCGCATAAAAGAGTGTTTTCTGTGTCCTTTATCGCCCTTAAATGTCTAGGGGCGATATAACCTGCCACACCAATTAAGCCAAATTTTTTCATTCTCTCTCCTTTTTACAATCCTTTACAGACTTTCTTTTATTGTTTGCATAATGATTTCTGCTGCTCTACCATTACCATAGAGTGTTTTGCAAAATTCTATTGAACTATTATCGGCTATTTTTGAAAAATGTTGAATAATTTTTTCTTGATTTGCTCCTACAATCGTGTTGTATCCTTTTTCTACCAATTCTACCCATTCTGTTTCATCACGCAAAGTCAAACAAGGCTTTTTGCAAAAATAAGCTTCTTTTTGCAAGCCTCCACTATCAGTCAAAACTACTTTGCAAGAGCGCAAAAGCCAAATCATTTCAAGATAACTGACAGGCTCTAATATTGTAATACCTTGTATGCTGATATTCTTTTGCGTTAGAATCTTTTGCGTTCTTGGGTGTAAAGGCAAAATCACTTGCATTTGCTTTGCTATTCCCCTAAGAGCCGAAAAAATTTCTTGCAACCGATGAAGACAATCCGTATTTTCTGCGCGATGAATTGTGCAAAGAGCAAAAGTATGTGGAACCTCAAAGGCAGGCTTTTTCGCAATTTTGGCATAATGCAAAACAACATCTTGCATAATATCTCCACTCTGAACAATCTTACAGGGGAAATGTAAAAAACCCTCATTCTTGAGATTCTGCGTTGCAGTCAAGCTTGGAGTAAAAAGTAAGTGAGAAATTCTATCTGTTAAAATACGATTAATTTCCTCTGGCATTGCTAAATTGAAACTTCTCAAACCCGCTTCAACGTGGATAATGGGAATCTGCAACTTCACACTTGCTAATGCTCCGGCTAATGTAGAATCTGTATCTCCATATACAAGGCTAAAATGAGGTTTTTCTTGATTTAAAATTTCCTCTATCTTTTCTATCATTCTCCCTGTCATTGCGCCATGCGATAAACCACCCAAAGCAAGATGATATTGGGGCTTGGGAATCTGTAATTCCTCAAAAAAAACTTCACTCATTTTACTATCATAATGTTGCCCCGTATGCACAAGAACTTCTTCTATTTCTTTATCTTTTTTGAATTCGCGACTTAATGCACCCGCCTTAATAAACTGCGGTCTAGCCCCTAAAATCGTTACAATTTTGATAGAATTCACCCCAACACTTCCTCCAAGACTCCTAATAATTTCTCCCCCTCTTTTTCTGCATTTAAAATCTTAGCAGTTTGGTTTGCATTTTCTTTATATTGTAAGATTTGTTCTTTAGTTAGTGCATTAAGGGATTTTGCCATTTCTTTTGCGCTAAAGTCTTTTGCAATGATTCCTAGATTGTATTCTTGCACAAGTCTTGCCATTTCTGGACTTGGACCTATGGCTATGGCAAGTCTTGCTTGGATAAATTCAAAGAATTTGTTAGGCAAACATTTTTCAAGATTAAAAGTGGTTGGAGGGCACAAAAAGATTCCAATATCATATTGTGTGCTAAAGGGAATAATTTCCTCAAAAGACACAGGGGGAAGTATGCGAACATTTTTTCTTTTCTCCACCATTGCTTGGAGTGTTTGATAATAATCTCGTTGATAATTTGGAACGAGCATTAAATCAAGGTGGAATCTGGAATCCACATAATCCATTGTTTCAATCATTACTTCAATCTTTCTATCCGGTGAAGCATAGCCGTGATGAATGATTCTAATGTGATTAGGATTGACATAATGGGTTGGGAATGTCGTCATATCAAACTCTTGATTTAAAATTTTCATTGTGTTATCTCCTCTAATATCTTTAATACTTTCTCCCCCTCTTTTTCTGCATTTAAAATCTTAGCAGTTTGGTTTGCATTTTCTTTATATTGTAAGATTTGTTCTTTAGTTAGTGCATTAAGGGATTTTGCCATTTCTTTTGCACTAAAGTCTTTAGAGATGATTCCTAAATTATATTGCTTGGTTAGTCTTGCCATTTCTGGACTTGGACCTATGGCTATGGCAAGTCTTGCTTGGATAAATTCAAAGAATTTATTAGGCAAAGATGATTAAAATTTGCGGGTTTTAAAATATAGAATCCTATATCATATTGTGTGCTAAAGGGAATAATTTCCTCAAAAGACACAGGGGGAAGTATGCGAACATTTTTTCTTTTCTCCACCATTGCTTGGAGTGTTTGATAATAATCTCGTTGATAATTTGGAACGAGCATTAAATCAAGGTGGAATCTGGAATCCACATAATCCATTGTTTCAATCATTACTTCAAT